>JBBRWF010000059.1:0-13191 GCA_038249405.1 Anaerolineales bacterium | reverse complement strand
AGTCCCTATGAAATCGCCGGGATTAATTTGGGTACCGACGATTGGCTCACTTTGCTGGGTTATCGGCCAGACTAACCTGGCTTTGCAGGTCATTTACCACCAAGATATCACCTACCCGCTCTGCCGGGGCTACTTCGTTTGTACCCGGCAACAATTTATGACACAATTTGTAAAGCTGCTGTGACCACTTTTTTAGTTTTTCTGAACCGTGCCCATTATTTGTTCACGAAAAAATTCCAGCCGGATTGCCCTTGCAGGAAACCGTACTGCGTGTCCATGAAAAAGGCGGTTTATGCATTGTTCCCCACCCTGAAGCCAGGTTGACTCAAAGCGTCAGATCAAAGGTATTGCAGGAAGCGCTGAAAATTAGCTCTGTTGCTCAAACGCTGCGAGGAATTGAAACTTTCAACGCCGGGCTTTTTGACCGTAAAGCCAATGCCAATGCCGGCAAGCTTGCTCAAAACCTATCGCTCGCCAGCATAGGCGCTTCTGATTCGCACCTGCTTTGGACAATCGGTCATGGCGTAACCCAGTTTCCAGGGCGCACAGCCACCGACCTGCATAATGCCATTAAAAATAGACTCACTATTTCCAGCGTAGTAAAAAAATCTGGCAACGCTCTTATTCTATTAAGCTGGATGCGAGGGTATTTACTTCGCAGGGCTGGCTGGGTGGAATACAACCGCTTCCCCGAAGCGCCTGTCAGATTGGAGAGAATTCCATCGCTGGCTAAATTTACACTTGCAAATGAATAACCCTACTCTCTCAAAGGGATAGGCTCTTGCCACCATCGCTTACACTACGCAAAAAACTGAGTTATGGTGGCGGAGATTTAGGGTTGGCGCTCACAAGCGCCATGCCGGGGTTGTTGTTTGCAAAATTTTTGACGGATAACAGTATTCTTGCCTTTTATAATTTTCGCTCTGGCGGGTATAGGCATCTCGGCTGTGCAAACCTTGCCCTGGGCAATTCTTCCCGATACAATAGTGTACGGTGAGTACATCTCAGGTAAACGCAACAAAGGTGTTTTTTACTCACTCATGACCTTTGGCGCGCAAAATCGCATCATCGCTTACCCTGCCACTTATGCTTCTGCTGCTCGACCGGTCCGGATATGTTCCCAGTGGGTCGCAGCAGTACCCCGCGACAATTACGACCATCGCTTTTATAATTGCCGGCATACCCGCTCTGTTTTTTACAGTCGGGTTGCTCACAGCACTGTGTTACCCTCTCAACTGAAAAAAGGTTTAACAAGATCAAAGCCGAACTTGAACACCGCAAAGCCTCCCGTGGATGAAACTTAAACTGCAATATGCTATCCTGCGCTTCGGCTATCTACCGATGGGCCTTTTTCTTTTGTGGCTTGGGTGGTATTTCCCACAGATGCCTGGCCCGATGCCTTTGCCATTGAAATTGTTCAAGCTTATCTGTTTATGTTTTGGGGGGGCTATGACAATGATTGGTGGCTTCGTACTATACAATATTTACTTTTCCAAAAACAACGCTCAGGTCAATTCAGCTATTCCCATCGAAACCTGGGCCATCACTCACAACCGAAGGCACAACTCCAATGTGGATCTGGCCTGGTATCGTGATGCCTTTTACCTGGTTCACTCAGTATCTGCTTTTCATTTTGGCACAAGTGACTGCGAACTGCTGGTCAAGCGCTCAAAGAATGGCAAGAACTGGGAACAGGTAGCCGTACTGGGGAGAGAGCAGGGTGATATTCGTGACCCTAAATTTGCCATTATTGGTGAAAGATTATTCATTTATGCTTTGTTAAACTGTCAGACTTATCCACTACCGCATGCCACGCGCGTTTCCTGGACGAATGACGGCAAACAATGGAGCAGCCTGGAAAGTGTTGGGCATGAAGGCTGGCTGTTTGGACGGCCCAAGACACGCAACGGAAAAATCTGGTATGTTCCGGCTTACTGGCATAAGTTTCATCATAATGCGCTGTTCACAACAACTGACGGTTTAGCCTTCGAGATGATCGCTACCATCTCGAAGGGGCGTTTCATCAACGAACCTGAGATTGAATTTCTGCCAGATGGCCGCCTGATTGCCAGCGGCCGGGGCGATTATCTTAAAGGGTCGGTTCAACAAATCATCGGAATTCCCCAGGTCAGTACTGTCATTTGTGTTGCGCAGCCGCCATACACCTCCTGGCAGGAAACCACGGAAACGCAGCTCACCCGCCTGGACGGACCGGTAATGTTTAACTATAACGGGCGCGTTTACGCCATCGGGAGGGCGCATCCATATTCCGGCGCAATTTTCCCAAGGCGCGGAGCGGTGCTGGGGAAAAAGCGTACAGCCATTTTTGAGGTCTGCCCGACCGGACTGACCCACCTTACTGATTTGCCCAGCTGCGGCGACACATCCTATGCCGGTGTGGTGATCAAGAACGGTTTTGTATATATTGCCTATTACACCAACAACATCAGTAAAGATTTCATCTGGCTGATTGGCATGATGGAACCAAGCGAAATTCGCATGGCAAAGATTGCAATAAGCAGCCTGGAACTCACCGCCGAATTGATTCAAAACCGCGCCTATTAAGGGAAATCCTTTAATAGGCGCAAAATTCTTTGGCGGCATTTATGCACTTATAATGCCTGCGATTTCTCCAATTCGGCATCAAATTGTTTCAGTTCTTCCTGCTCGGTCTGCAGGGTTTGCAGCAGCGGGGGAATCTTGCTCGCCACCGATTTTCCATCCCGCCCCTGAAAACTGACCACGCTGGTCACTACCCCATCCACCGCGCTGTTGGTACCGGTAAGCTGCGCATCAAAACGCGAAAGCAAAGCCCCTACAGATTTTAGCTGTGCCTGCCGGGTTTGCAAGGATTGGAGTGTGGCTTCAAATTCTTTGCGCGAGGCCGGGTCAGTTGCATCATTGATGCTTTTCTGCATTTTGGCAATTTCGTCATCAAAATTACTGGTCACCTGTTGTACAGAGAAGTTATTGTCCATTGCTGTCAGGCGCAAACTGAGCTGGTAAGCATGGTCGACCAGTTCATCCAGGGCAGTTTGAACCGGTTCGACCGTCTTTTGCAGCCCGGGTGCGGTGGCTTGCGCCATTGCATTGAAGATGGAAAAACGCGCCCGGTCAAGACGGTCAAAACGGGTCTGAAAACGCTGCGCCAGTGGCTGGCGACTCTGGCGCGTAAAGGTCATCTGCAAGCCGGGGTCGCGGGCGATCATAAAAACCATGAGCAGCCAGAAGACAAAGCCGACCGGCGCAAGCCACCAGCCTGCACAAAGCCCGGCGGCGGCGGTCAGCGCCAACATGGACAGGTTAACCGGGTGAAAAAGAGCGGTAAGGAGCGGGGAACGGTTCTGCATAGGTTAGAAGAAGGTCGCGATATCGTCGTAAATTTTTTGGATGTTCGCTGGCGAACTGTCATATTCCTTGCCACCCGTTGGTTCGGCTATTTTCTTCAACACATCCTTATCTGCACCATCGCCAAACGCAATGGTAAAGATTTTTATCGCGTTGCCACCTTCGCCTGAGGCCGCATTGATCTGTGTATTGATCGCGTCCAATGTGTTTGTTGAGGCGGTATCCTGTCCATCTGTCAGCACCACCACTGCACGGATGTGCTTGGGGTTGCCATTCTTCTGCAGGTTTTCGTAAGCCTGAAGAGTAGCATCATATAACCTGGTGTCCCCGCCTTCGAAAATTCCCGAGACGCTGTCCAAAACCTGCTGGCGCTTCGCGCCTACTTCTGTGAGCGGTGTCAGGATAGAGATGTCCGAGCTGAAAAGATCGATTTCCAACCTGTCACGGTCATCCAGCTTTTGAACAAAACTCATCAGGCTGCTGCGCGCAGTAGTGATCTTGTCACCGCCCATGCTCCCAGAAATATCCATGACCACAATCAGATCAACCGGCTTCTTGGCCTGTTTCCACAGGTTCTGAATGCCATCGATCACGGACGCGCTTGGGATTTCAAGGATGGTTTGCGGCTGGGATGGATCCGCGCCGTGCTGGCTATCAAGCGGCGACGATAATGGAATGGACGGGTCTGACGGGCGGAACCCCAACTCGAGCGCCTTCAACTGCTGGGGTTTATCCAGCAGAAAGTTCTGAAATACACCTGCCGCTTCCTTTTGATCGGCAGTCACCCAGGGCGCGTTCAGCACCACATAGGGATGGTTTGACCAGAAGGTCCCTTCCTTGGGGTAGATGGCCACCACAGGGATTTGGGTAGATTGTCCATCGATACGCTTGGTCTCCTGTGCTACGATCAGGTTTTCATACATGACCGCTGCACTTAAATAGGATGGGCCATTCCCAAACATGCGTTCAGCAAAGAAACCAGTGCTGGTACCGTAATGGATGACGCTGCTCTCCACGTCTGACATAAACTTCATCAATTCTGGAGCTTGCAGGTCGGCAACCGTCAGACCACGCTGTTTCTTCAACCCCGCATACGCTTCTGCAATAATAGAAACAATGCCGCTGTTGCTGTAAGCAGGGTGCGTATGCCCAAACTTGAACTGTCCCCACTCGGGATGGTTATATGCTTTCCAGCCATCGGCCGAGGTGGCCAACTGGGCAATGTCCGCCCAACCCAGGGCTTTGCCCGGCCACCCCAGCGCCTGCGCCATCGGCCGCCACATGGCGATCACCACCGGGCTGAGCACCAGGTCTTTGGGCGTACCAGTAACCAGATCATCGGGATGGGTCTTTTTCCACTCTGCGTTCGCCACAGGAATATAGATTGAGGATGCCGGGCTCCATACGGTTGGCTGAAGGCTGCCATCCATGATGCCGCGCACAGATTCTATGGAACCCATAGCAGTCGCCTGAACAACAATAACCTTGCCTCCAGGAGTTTTGTTATTGGCGTCATTGAATTGCTTGACCAGCGGATCCAGCCATTGCTGTTTTTCGGAGCCATAGACAATGCTGATCGTTACCGTGCCGCCCGGGATGACACTTTGGATTTGTCCGCAGGCGCTTAAAAGCATGGATAGAATTGCAAAAACAGATAAAAAGGTGTGAAAGCAGTTTTTCATTTTTCTCCAACTTAACGCGTTACATTTCGCGCCCAGAAATCACGCAGAGTGTTGAGCACATTCCCAGCCGGGATTTCCACTTCGGGCAGGGATGATATATCGGCCTTGAAACCATTGGCAGCATAGCGGTCAAACGGCGATCCGGGTTGCTCCAATTTAATAGTTGGTTCCACCGGGCGGAAGCCGTATTTCTGCAGAGCCAGGTTTTGGGCCGGCTGACTGGTGAGATAGTCAATAAACAATCTGGCAGCCTGCGTCTCCTGTGGCGTGACCCAATCCGCATTAAGCACGCAGAAAGGATGATCACTCCACAGCAGGGCCGGTGGGTAATAAACACGCAGTTCGCCGTAGCGTCCCACAGCATTGTCGGACTGTTCGATAGCCGTCGCTTCATACACCGCCACAAAATCAAAGGTGGATGGGCCGTAAGAGATCATTTTTTGCATCAGCGGGCCGGTGCTGTTTTCAAACTGCCCGATACTCATTTCTGTTTCGAGAAACCATTTCTGGAAATCGTTATCTTTCAGAATGTCTGAGGTAGTCAGGTTGCTGGTCTTGTCGTGATAACCATAGGTCATCAGCAGGATGGTCATGAACCCGCTGTTCGATTTCAGCGGGTCAGTATGTCCGAATTTAATATAGCCCCAGTCGGGATGGTTGTAGGTCGCCCAGCCCTGCGGGTTGACGAGCGCATCGTGAATATTCCGCCACAACGATGCGCTCGGCTGCTGCCCCCACAGCACATCTGCACGCTCCTTCCAGGCTACCAACACCAGGGGAGTTTTGAGCACCGAGCGACAGGAAGCTATATCTGCCGGGTTGACCAGACCTTTCCCAAATTGGGCGGTTGATGCATCCTGCAAAGCGGCAATTTGCAAGGCACTGGCCGGGCTGACCATTACCGGTTTGCGCGTTCCGCTCAATACTGCTTCGTTAATTTCCCACGAGCCCATAGCTTCAAGCTGTATTTTAAGAGGGTGCCCATCCACCGTGGCACCGCTGGATTCAAATTGAGGAATGACTTCCTTAAGCCAGGCTTCTTTTTCAGTGGAATACAGCAGGGTGATCGTGACCGCGGCAGGCGGCGGCAGGATAAGTTCCCGCAAAGGGGCATAGGCAACCGCCCGAACAGTAGGAAATAATAAAGCAGCCACAAAAACTCCTATGGCTGCCAATCCAAATATAACCAGCAAAGCCCAATTAATGCGAGGTGTATACATCGATATAATTTTCTCCCCTATAATAATACGACCAATTCGGCCTTTTAATTTTAAGGATTTGTTAACGCATTCATTTTAGATCTTATCTGTATCCCAACCTGGACGAACGCGATACCCTTTGCGAATTTGTTCCAACACTGCCATGGGCGTATGCAGCAACCGGCGGGAGATGTTGGCGATATATTTTGCTGACACGCCTCCATTTTGAATTGGCATCAAGCGGCGCAGCACATTCAAGTCGAGATAAGAGTGTGTTTCTTTGCCAAGCGCCACGGCGACAAAAGTACAGGTGGACTGCTGGGTGATGACGACCTGCGCGTTGGCGATCATATGATTGACGTTGCCACGTGTCAGGACAAGCCCATCCGGGAAAAGACTCTTGATCTCGCTTATGGCGCGCTCAGCGTTTTCGGTTGGATGCAGTTTGAAAACAAGTTGCCGGCCGGCAGCAATTTCGCCACAATTTCTCAGGAAAGACATACGGTCATCACGGCGAAAGGTTTCACGATAAGGTGTTGTGGCCACTAAAACATAATCTTGAAGGGGGAAATCGTTTCCAAGATTTTTCTGTAAAGAGTCAAAATTTGGGATGCCTGTGACCGCAATTTTTTCAATGCGCACCCCTTTGTGAATAAAATGGTCGGCATACCCCTGGGACGCTACGCAAAAAATATCGTACGCATTGGAAAGACCGCTGGTGGCGGTATTGGCAAGATAACGCGGTAAAAAGGGAAGAGTTTTATATAACCTGTAGAGCTTTCTCTCTGGCTCTGTGATACCTTCTTGAACCAGGACGATACGTTTTCCTAAAATATTTCTCTGGATAATTAAATCGGAACCGGTCACAACCAGGTCATATTCTCGCCCTTCACCGCGATCATCTATAAGCAGGTTCTGGCTCGCAAGGTAGGCGCGAGTGTCGCGTTGATGCCGGCCACCCAGCACGGTAAAATCGAGCAGCCCGGTACCAGCAATTATTCGTTCGATCCCATCTGCATAATAGGGCGTGAAATAACAGTTATATTCCCGCATATGCTGAGAAATCTGATGCAGCTGAGTGGTTTGATTCAATGAGCCACAGATAAAAAGGATATTTTCGGTCATATCGCCTCGTTTTTTTGCATTATAGCGATGGCATGTTAAGTTTTGTCCAACAACCTGTTAATATCTGGTAAAAGATTTTTGTTTACACAAGTTTTACCCATCCTTAATCAGTTGATAATCTCAAAAGGATAAACTAACAAATGTTGATGTCTCACCTTCTCTCCTCTTTTCCCCTCCAAAGAAATGCACGCGCCTTCAGACACGCGTGCATTTCGCTTAAATACAAAATTTATTTTCAAAACGTTAACTTTCTCTTCGCTCATCGTTAACTGTGAACATTTACACTAATGATGTGAGAACGTTTTAATAGAGGATGAAAACGCTATGACCACTTACCGGACCAACGAAACCCACTTACCCGTCAGCATTTCTGATTTACCCGGGCATGCCTTTTCAGTCGGCCCGAATACCCCGACAGAGAAAGTCGTTTCAGAATTGGAAAATCAGCCAGGCCTGCCCGGCGTAATGATTATCGAAGATGGCCAATTACTGGGTATCATCACACGCTTGAAGCTTTTTGAACGTCTGGGGCATCGCTTTGGCGTGGAATTGTTCCTGCAAAAGCCGATCATTCAACTAAAAGACCTGATCCGTACACATGCTCAGGCTGTGCCGGGATATTCCCGAATCGACGATGCCATCCAATATGCTCTCAGTCGTCCGGCGCCCGATATCTACGACCCGATTGTTGTGCAGCGCAGTAATGGCGCGATGGAGCTGCTGGACATAAACTCACTTTTGTTAGCTCAATCTCGTGCCATGGCCAGCCTGAGCAACGTGGTTGGAAATTTGGAACAGATCGACCACCTGATAGCTTCAGGACGCGACAGGGTGGAAATTTTCAATAAAATCCTTCAACTTTTACAACAAGTGGTTCCTTATCATCAAGCGGGCATTCTTGCTTGCGATGGTGAAGGAATGGGTTTTATCGCCCATCAAGGGTATCAGCTGGCCCCAAACCGCGCGGATGAAATTACGAAGAGCTCCACTTACGCATTGATCGTGACTCACCGGCAGGCCATCTATATCCCAAATGCGCACAAGATCCCGGGCTGGAAAGGGATGGAAGCCTTGGGATTGCCAAATGCCTGGTTGGGTGTCCCACTTTTGGATAATGACCAATCGCTTGGCCTGCTATCAATTAACCGCAATGTGGAAAGAGCCTTTAGTAGTGATGAACGTGAAACCACGCTTGCCTTTGCGCAACGAATTACCGATCTGTTCAAGCGCGAGCAGCAAGACAAAAGTCAAATAGCTGAATGGTCAGGATCCATCAAAAAGGGTTTTAGGCAGGCGGCAGTTCCTGCGCCAAAACAAGCACTCGTTGAGCCTATCGCTTTCTATTCGACGATAATTGCCGTCTGAAAGAACAACTTGTGAGGCATTGTTTTGGTTCTGATATATACAATCGAGGCCGCATTTTTTCTAGTTACATTAGATGAAAAAAATATTTTTGAATAAGGAAGAATAAGTGAGCAAACATATACTGGTAACGAATGACGATGGCGTAACCGCCCCTGGCTTACTCGCGCTCGTGCAGGCAATTCGGACTATTCCAGATACAAAGGTCAGCATTCTTGCTCCAGACCGTAACTGGTCCGGCAGCGGGCATGTCAAAACCCTTGATCGCCCACTCCGCGTGAAAGAAGTCACTCTGATAGATGAATCACCGGCTTTTGCCAGCGATGGCGCTCCATCCGATTGCGTGGCTCTGGCTTTGTTGGGTTTTTTTGACGAAAAGATTGACCTGGTTGTTTCAGGCATCAATCCGATGGCCAACCTGGGACACGATGTAACCTACTCCGGCACAGTTACAGCCGCAATGGAAGCGCTGATCTGGGATACACCTGGCATCGCTTTTTCGCTCGGTTCAGTCGAAAACCACCTGAGCACAATTGATTACACTGCCGCGGCCGAGATTGCCCGCCATATCGTTGAGATTTCACTGGCACATCGTTTTCCCCCTGGTATGCTGCTAAACGTAAACATTCCGTATTTACCCTCAGAACAGATCAACGGCACCCGCATTACCCGACAGGGACTTCGGGTTTATCGCGACCGGCTTGATAAACGTGTTGATCCGCGCGGGCGCCCGTATTATTGGATCGGCGGCGATTCGCCCACCGGTACCCCCGAAGAAGGTACCGACGTTGGCGCCCTTTCTGCAGGCTATGTTTCCATTACACCCATCCAGCTTGACCTGACCATGTACACAGCAATTCCAACTTTGGGAGATTGGGGCTGGGAAAGTAAATAAAACCTGTGTTTATCCGCTTGGAAATGTCGTACACTAAAAGCGGAGAAAATAAATATGCCGAATATCGCTGCGATTGATGTCGGCTCCAACGCCATCCGCATGATGGTAAGCCGCCTGAATGCTGAAGGTAGGTTGGAGACACTGGAAAATTTGCGCCTGCCCGTGCGTCTGGGGCAGGATGCTTTCACATCCGGGCAGTTCAGCGAACAAACCATGCAGATGGCCGTGGACGCTTTTCTGCGATTTCGCAATATAACCGAAGTTTTTGACGTGACCCAAACCCGCGCAGTTGCCACAAGCGCCATGCGTGAAACCGCCAACAGCGATCTATTAATGGATCGCATAACCCGCGAAACCGGATTTAACATAGAACTCATTAGTGGGGATGAAGAAGCCCGGCTCATTCACCTCGCCGTGACCAAAACAATTAACTTGAAAGGAAGGCGTTCCGTTCTGATCGACATTGGAGGCGGTAGCGTGGAGGTGACTCTTTCGGATGGCGAAAACATCCTTTCCACAGAAAGTTACGGCATGGGCACTGTGCGCCTGCTGCGCAAATTGGAAACTGCAGATGGTAAAAAACTACCTTTCAACCGCCTGGTACAGGAATATGCTGAATCAGCCCGTCGTCACATCGACCGTGAAATAGGCGCTGAAAAAGTGGATGTTTGCCTGGGTACTGGCGGCAACCTGGAAGAGATGGGCAGGCTGCGCAAACGCCTGTTCAAACGCGAGCGTGACGATCTCATCAGCATGGATGATCTGGAAAACCTGGTGGAAAAGCTGGGCGAAATGAGCGTGGAAGAGCGCATTAAAAAATTCGATCTGCGCCCAGATCGCGCAGATGTCATCCTCCCGGCAGCGGTTGTTCTGCACATGATCGCCCGCGAAACGAGGGTGAGGGAAGTGCTCATCCCGGGAGTAGGTCTGAAGGACGGTGTACTGATAGAAATGGCGCCATTGGCGATGGGCCCCAGCCTGCCGCGCAGGGATCAGGCCCTGGCATCGGCACAACGCATGGGGCACAAATACGCTTACGATGCCGAGCATGCTACTTTCACCGCGCGCATGGCAGTCCGCCTTTTTAATCAGTCAGTGTCGCTGCACCACCTGACAGAAAACGAACGACTGCTGCTCGAAATTGCTGCCATGCTGCACGATATTGGGCATTTTATCAATACCATCGAACACGATAAGCATGGTTATTACCTGCTGTGCTACCACGCTCTCATCGGGTTAACCCCCGCCGAGCAGGCAATTGTTGCAAACATTGTTCGTCACCATCGCAAAACCCCACCCACTGCCGCTGATGAAAACATAAAAAGCCTACCCCAAAAAGATCGGATCGTCGTTGCCAAACTCTGTGCCCTGCTGCGTCTGGCGGATGCGCTGGATACCAGCCACACAGCCCGCATTCGTGATGTCAGCATCCAACAATGTAGCAATGGAAGCTGGAAAATGAAACTATTCGGCGAAAACGATTTCATGCTCGAAAAATGGACGCTTGAAAAGCGTAAAACGCTCTTTCAAGACCTTTTTGGTATCAAACTGGAGATTGTGTAGCCATGCCTGAAGAGCTTTTGTTATCCACGCTAAATCAACGCTATGAAAATTATCTTGCCGAGCGCAAACGCTGTAAGGATGAGTTCTCGGATGAAGCCGTCCATGACCTGCGGCTAGCCGGCCGCCGCCTGCTTGCACTCATCGAATTATTGCGCGCCATTGCGCCCACTCCGAGCCTGCAAAAACTGCGCCGCGCCTTCAAGGATCAGCTCGACAGCCTGGATAATTTACGGGACACGCAGGTCTTACTGGCTGAAATTTCGGAAACCATTGAAACCTTGCCCGAGCTTGCTCCCTTCCAAAAATTCCTGCAAAAACGCGAAAAGCGCCTGCTTAATTCTACCGAACACGATGTGCGCGCTTTTAAGAACGGCCCCATTGCCCGTCAACTTGAGAATGTTCGCGCCAGTCTGACTGAAATCACCTCAGGCCAGGACTTAACTGCACGCTTGTTTACCATTGTGGATGATGCCTGTCTAACCGTTACCCAACGTAAGGGCCGGGTGGACCCGCCGCAGTCATCCAGCATTCACCGCGTCCGGATTGCCTTCAAAAAATTCCGCTACATGCTTGAGATCATCTACCCCATCCTGCCAGGCTTGCCCGAGGCGCATTTTAAAAATATGCACAACTATCAAACCGCAATGGGCGAGATCCAGGATGTGGAAGTATTTCTCCAGACCCTTGCAGATTTTGCCAACGGGCACGAAGCCTATGATTCCCAGCCTGTGCGCAAATTTTATGAGCAGCATCATGTTGAATTGATCAACGCTTATATCGAGACTATGCATGAATTTGTTACTTTCTGGCGTGAAATGCCGGATAAACCCTTCCCATGGGAACCCCAAGAAAAGGATAATGGATGAACCTGTATATCATGCGCCATGCTCTTGCCACTGACTCAGATGAGAATATCGATGATAATCAACGCCCTTTGACAACCAAAGGCCGCAAGAAGTTGAGCAAAATTGCCCGGAATCTTGAAAAGCTCGATTTGTCTTTTGGATTGATTCTGACCAGCCCTTATCTTTGCGCTCGTCAGACTGCTGATGTGGTTGCGGATGCCCTTGATATCAAACCCCGGCGGGTATTGGAGAGTGAAAACCTCACCCCTTTGGGATTCGCTGAAAGACTGGTGGAAGAAATTAACGGTCTTGAGTCTGTGGATGATTTACTGATCGTCGGGCACGAACCATTTCTTAGCCAATTGATCGGGATGCTCCTCGCCGGCGACTCCAGTCTGAGAATTGAGATCAAAAAAGCCGGACTGTGCAAACTTTCCATTGAACAGCTCAAATATAATCGCTGCGCCACGCTTCAATGGTTGATGACACCTTCGCAATTAACAGCAATTTAATACCTGGCCTGATTTGCTTTTGGTTTAAATGACTCACTGATGAGCGAAATCATCTACTGGGATGAATAAAATTTCAGATCATCTTTCGCCTAAGAAAAGTAATCCTTCGTCTTCTTCGGGTAAATAATTTCTGAATTTTGTGGTAAAGTTTGATAAAAACCCCATCAAGGAGCATCCTATGGAACAAAAAGCAGGTGCGCAAATCGGCCAAAGGGCATTCATTCAGTCGCTGGTGATTTTATTTGTCCTAATGATGATCGCTGGCATCCTGACCCTCACCATTCCAGCCGGTCAATACACCCGTATCCAGGTGGACGGACGCGAAACTATTGACCCGGCATCCTTTCAACAGATCGCACATCCGGATTACCCGATCTGGCGCTGGTTTGTTGCTCCCCTGGAAGTATTGGGCAGCAGCAGCGGGCTGACAGTGATCATTATCATTATCGTGTTGTTCTTCGCGGGCGGCGCTTTCGCCGTAATGGACAAGACCGGCACCCTGCGCGCTTTTATCGGCCGCATTGTACGCCAGTTCAGCGGACGGAAATACACCCTGCTATGGATGGTTTGCCTGGCATTCATGTTCCTGGGCGCAACACTTGGCACCTTTGAGGAAGTTGTGCTGCTGGTGCCAGTGATGATTGCTTTGGCCTACTCGCT
>JBBRWF010000058.1:0-13349 GCA_038249405.1 Anaerolineales bacterium | reverse complement strand
CGGGTGACGCCTTCATGCCCCTGCCTTACCTCGTCGACGGAAATATTGACGAACTCGTTACATCCATTAAAAAGACCAGCCGCATGGGCCTGGAAAATATCATCCAGGGTCACGGTGATATCATCCTGCGCGGCGAAATCGAAACAGCCGTCAAAGAAAATCTTGCCTACCTTTCAGCCATCCGCAAAGAAGTGCGCATCGCCCTCAGACGCAAATCGCCGCTCGAATATCTCGACGAAGTCACCATTGAGAAATGCGGCAAGAGCCGTGTCTACCTCAGCGGCCTCGCCGAATCATTGCACCGCCGTAACATGCGCGCGCTTTACAAGCAAATGCTCGAAAACAAAGACAATCTCGGCCCCGAAGAATAGGCCGTAAAAATAAAAAAAAGAGCAAGGCCGGTTCACACGTGAACCGGCCTTGCTCTTTTTTACACATCCTTCAGCGCGTCTTCCGCATCGCGCTTTTCTTTTCGAGCCTTCAATTTCCCATGCAAACTGATGCCCACCACCCGCTCCGTGCCGTTGAATAATTTCTTAATATTGGGTCTCAGAGACCAGGTCAGCAACGCCCCTGCTATCACACCGTAAAGCACTTCGATCCAATCCGCCCCGGGCGCGCCTATCGCCAAACGCACCCCAAAGACAACAATCGCGAAAATTGCCAAGCTCAGCGTGGTCACCGAAGCATAACCCAGGCTAAAGAACACCAGCGCCCCCAGCGGCAGGATGATAAATATTGAAGGCCACCACAGGCCAATTGCGCCGCCCAATGCAGGTGCCCCGCCCGCCCCTCCGCGAAAGCGCTTGAAATTACCCTTTTCGTCAAAATCTGGCAGGTATAACGAGTAGTTGTGGCCCAGTATAGCGCCGACGGGCGCCAGTATATGTACCCAATGACTGTCGGGGCTGATCCATTGCGCGATCCAGACCGCCAGCACACCCTTAAAAACATCAGACAGCGCGGTAAACAGCCCGGCCCAGAACCCGGCTGCACGCATGGCGTTTGTGCCGCCGGTGCGCCCGCTTTCCACCTGACGAATATCCTTGCCTGTTTTGAGTTTAACAATAATTAAGCCGGATGGGATCGAGCCGATCAAATAGCCCAGTATCACCAGGCCAATATCCACAAAAAGTTGCATCCTTGTGCCTCCGAATATTTTAAACCATAGGGTTTGTATGTGCGGTAACACAAAAACTGGTCCGAAGTTACACTTCCAGCACTTCCAACGCCACTTCGTCTACTTTGCCAGATTCAATCCAGAACCCGCGCGCCTGCCAGCGGCGTCCCGCCTTGGACCAGATGATATTCACCACCGGGTAAGCTGCTTCTTTAATATCTGTCGGTGATGGCTCGGAAGGGCCTTTGGGGTGCGAATGAAAAATCGCCAGTAGTTCCATGCCTTCAGATTCGATCTGCTGCATGGCTCTCAACTGCGCCCTGGGTTCCATGGTAAAGCGCACCTTGCTTTGAGCGGCGTTCTGCACGGGCAGAACCATCTCCACAATCCCATTCTTGCCAGCCAGCATGCCGCACGCTTCCAGCGGGGCCTCAAAATTGATGTGGCGCTGCATGCCGAACACATGCGCTTGTTTCAGAGTGATACTGTGCTCGTTCATACTCAACCTCGCAAAAGCAGGGCGGCTGCCCAGATGGCCGTCAATCCAATTGCCGCTTCAATGGCAGCTCTGCGTGCTGAAATGGCCTCGTCCAGGTTAATGGCAAGTTCAGTCAGCGCGTAAAGAGGACCCAGCAGCGCCAGGCCAACCTGAATCGGTTGCAAGGGCCAATAATGCAGGGCGGCGGCTACCTGGGTCACCACCAGCGCAATCCCAAACGACCATGCAAATTCCCATTTTCCCGTGCGTAGGTGCAGGCTTCTCAGCACCACCAGCGCCGCCGCCGGAAAGGTGATCAGGGCGATCAGGATCAGGCGTGTCGATGAGAAGGACAGCGTGGTCAGCAGAACCAGGAACATGGCATACGAAAGCGCCGCCAGTCCTGCCGATGCCGCCGGCTGGCGCACATCCGATGCATCCAGCGCTATATATTCCGCCAGAAAGACCAGCAGCAGTACCAACCCGCCCAATCCAAAAAAAATCAACCAGGTTGGGCCAAAGGGCAGCGTATACAGGGGAATGCCCAGGATGAACGCGGTCAGGGCTGGCATGATCCAATGCTGCAGAGTGCTTTCACCATTCAAGTGCGGATGTCCTCGCAGCAGCCAGTCAGTTCCCGCGGCGGTCAGCCCGGTGGAAAGCAGCGTCGCGGCCAGGTTTATATTCAGGGGAATTGAAAAGGCTGTGCCAAAGATCGTGAATTGCAAATCATAAGGCGCAACTTCGATCAAATGCGCCAGGGCATAAGCCAATAATATAACAGCCACCAGCACGCTTAAGCGGTTGGTATCAGGCATGTGACGATGTTCTTCAAGCATGCTTTGATTGTACCTGTCACAATCAGAGTGGGGAAGGGCTCAAGGTTGGTGTTTGTACCAACATACCCCCAAAAAACATCTCCTCGTTGGTGTCACACGGCCCATTCTTCACGCTATTTTACAATAGCCCCTGGTTTGCCCCCTTCATTATTAAGGTGAAAAATGCTCCCTGTGGTAGAATCTATTAAATATGGATCCACGTAGTCTTGAAGTTCCAACCCTTCCCCCGCCGCCCAAAGCCGTCAGCGCACTCGTTTACGGCTTTAATGCGGTTGCCAGCAACGTGGCAGTGATCCTGTTCCCCATTCTTTTTGATGTGTTTTTGTGGCTTGGCCCTCGCCTCAAGGCAGATGCCTTGCTGGCGCCCATCATGGAAATGCTGCCCGAAATCCAGCGCCAGGCTCCGGTTGGTCAGGCCAAGATCATTGTTCAGTTGATGACCGAGTTCTACAACGGTTTCAACCTGTTCTCGGTTCTCCGCACCTTCCCTCTCGGCGTATTCAGCCTCATGAGCGTCAATATTTCGGTCAAGTCTCCGCTGGGTACGCGCCCAGCGCTCGGCTCATCCGATGTCCTCATCACCTTAGGGTTCATCCTGCTGCTCAATATTTTGGGTTGGCTGGTTGGCAGCCTTTACTTTAAGGTTGTTGCCGATGCCGCGCTCAAGCCCCATGTTGGCCCCAGCTTTGCACGCGCCGTTTTGCACAGCATGCTGCTCAGTCTATTCTGGGCCATAATTTCTGTGCTGGCAACCTTCCCGGCCCTGCTTATTATGTGGGCCATTACCTTGCTGGACGGTGTGCTGCGTACTGTTGTGTTCATGCTGTTGGCGGTTCCGGCCTCCTGGCTGCTGATGAGTATTTTCTTCTCATTTCATGGTGTCTTTGTCAACGGCCAAAATGCATTTACAGCCACACTCAGCAGCATGCGCTTGCTGCGTTATGGACTGCCGCCGCTAGGCTGGTTTACCATGTTAGCCATCATCACCAGTCAGGGCATGGATATGCTCTGGCATGTCCCGCCCGAAGATTCGTGGATGATGGGCGTTGGCATTCTGGGCCATGCATTTGTTTCCACAGGTTTGCTGGCTGCCAGCCTTGTTTATTATCGCGATCTCACTATCTGGATTGAAAGCGCTAGTAAATGGTTTGAAAAACAGAGAACTTCACGGGCGCGAGCCTGAAATTATTGGAGGATTTTTCGTGACAACACCTGCTAACTACGATGCCAACAGCATTCAAGTGCTGGAAGGCCTGGAAGCTGTGCGCCGTCGTCCCGGTATGTACGTGGGCGGCACCGATCAAAAGGCGCTTCACCATCTTGTCTATGAAGTTGTAGACAACTCAATCGACGAAGCCCTCGCCGGGGTCTGCGACCGCATTGAGATTGTGATCCATCCCGATAGCTCTGTCAGCGTGGAAGACAACGGGCGCGGTATCCCGGTTGATATTCACCCGCTCAAGAAAGTCTCCGCCCTTACCGTCATCATGACCGTCCTGCACGCGGGCGGCAAGTTTGGCGGCGGTGGCTACAAGGTTTCGGGCGGTTTGCACGGCGTAGGCGTTTCAGCGGTCAACGCGCTTTCAGAATGGTGCGAAGTGGAAGTCCGCCGTGATGGCCAGGTTTACTTCCAGCGCTTCGAACGTGGTATTCCCCAGGAACCTGTCAAGATCATCCGAAAAGCCAAAGACAGCCAGACTGGCACGCGTACCACCTTTAAGTTTGACCCCACCATCTTCAAAGAAAATCCCGAATATCGCTTCGACACGCTGATTGGCCGCTTCCGCGAAATGGCTTTTGTCACCCGCGGTGTCACCATTCACCTGGTCGATGAGCGCACTGAGCACCAGATGACCTTCTACTTTGAAGGCGGCATCCGTGCTTTTGTGCGCTACCTCAACCGCAATCGTGAGACCCTTCACCCGGTCATGTATGCCGAAAAGACGGTCGAAGGCATCGGCGTTGAAGCGGCCGTGCAGTACACCGATGTCTTTACCGAGTCAGTCTATTCTTTTGCCAACACCATCAACACCGTTGATGGCGGCACGCACATGACCGGTCTGCGCTCCTCGCTCACCCGCGTGATTAATGATTATGCGCGCAAGAGCAGCATGTTAAAGGACTCCGATCCAAACTTCACCGGTGATGACACCCGCGAAGGTCTGACCGCCATTGTCTCCATCAAACACCCCGACCCGCAGTTTGAATCCCAGACCAAAGTAAAGTTAATGAACCCCGAAGCGCAGACCTATGTCACGCAAGTCATCGGCGAAACCTTCAGCACTTTTCTCGAAGAAAACCCCCAGGCCGCCCGCGCCATTGTGCAGAAGTGTCTCACATCCTCCCGCGCCCGTGATGCGGCTCGCAAAGCGCGTGACCTGGTCATCCGCAAGTCTGCCCTCGAGTCGCTCACCTTGCCTGGCAAACTGGCAGACTGCTCCGAACGTGATTCAAGCAAGACCGAGCTCTATATTGTAGAAGGTGACTCGGCAGGCGGCTCAGCCAAACAGGGCCGTGACCGGCACTTCCAGGCTATTCTGCCTCTACGTGGCAAGATTTTGAACACCGAGCGCGCCCGCCTCGATAAAATCCTCGGTAACAACGAAGTCAAGTCCCTCATCTCCGCCCTCGGCATGGGTATCGGCGATAACATGGATATAACTGGCCTGCGCTACGGGCGCGTCATCATCATGACCGATGCCGATGTCGACGGCAGTCATATCCGCACCCTTTTGCTCACCTTCTTCTTCCGATACATGCCCATTCTGATCGATGACGGTCACCTCTACATCGCCCAGCCGCCCCTCTACCGCCTCGAGTACAAAAAGCAAGCCCGCTACATGTATTCAGACGCAGAAAAAGACGCCGCCATCAAGGAACTTGGTATCGACAGCGAAAAAGCCATCCTGCAGCGCTACAAAGGTCTGGGCGAAATGAACCCACCCCAGCTCTGGGAGACCACCATGAACCCCCAGAACCGCACCCTGCTGCTCGTCTCCGTTGAAGACGCCGCCGAAGCCGACCGCACCTTTGACATGCTCATGGGCGACGAAGTCGCCCCACGTAAAAAATTCATCACCACCCACGCCAAAAAAGTCCGCAATCTCGATATTTAATCTCCGGCCCGCTGCATAAAGCCACCAATAGCCCGCCAACTCGGCGGGCTATTTTCTTAATCATCCTGCATTGCTTTCGGCGCAAACCCCCGTTTCCCGTCCCCGGAAATGGGAGTTTGGATTGATCTGGCTTTGCAAAAATTTTAAGATTATTGCGGTATGAAATTATTTTGTTCTGGAAGACCCCCGCCAATCTTTCCGTATTATAATGATTTTACGAAAAGTCCATACCGGGCTTTTCGTAAATCCACATTTGAACTTTATCGCCCGGGAGTCGCCCGATGAGCAAAGACTCAAGGCCCAATGACATTTTTGACCGAGCCGCACAATACCTGGTGATCGCCTACCAGGTTATTGTTGTGCTGGCGATGATTGCCATCCCGTTTTGGGCGCTTGATTTTTTTCAACAGCCCTTCCTGGGAGCGTTTTTGGAGCATACGCTGGTTTCCAACGGCGTAGGTCCCGATGAGCCCGAACCAGAGTGGGCTCTGTACAATGATTTCAGCGCGGCCGCCCAGGGCGATCATGGCTTTGGCAACCACCTGGCTTCGCTTGCCGCGTTGGATCCCAATGGCAGCCCGCTGAAAATCATCCAGCCTGTGCGGTTAAGCCAGATACAGGGCTTCCTCAAAGATCAAGGCCTGCGGGTTGGGGATACGATCGCGATGGATTTCCGCAACCCGCAGGGTATTGCCATGCAGTACAAAGTCAAACTGAGTACTTTTCCGGCGTCAGACCAGCTGCGCTATTTTTATCTGCCTTATTCAATCGGTTTAATCTACCTCTTCGTCAGCCTGTGGATCTTTGGGCTGCGTAGCACCGAAACCGCCGGGCGCGCGTTTTCCATCCTGGCTAGCTCGGTGGCCATCATTTCAGGCGGGCTGCTCGACCTTTATACCAGCAATCATCTCACTTATTTGTGGATCACAGCCGTGGCGTTGGTCGGGGCGTCCATCTTCCACCTGGCGCTGGTCTTTCCTCAAGAATCGAGCCTTATCCGCCGCTTCCCATACGCCCGTTGGATTGTCTACGTCGTGGCTCTAATCCTATCGCTGATCCAATTCACCGTTTTATTTGACTTCAACCGCCCTGCTCTCTATGCCACCACCTGGAAAATAAGCTATATTTTTGCCGGTCTGGGGGTTCTTTACTTTATGGGGACCATGCTGTACCGGTTTTTCAGATCAACCTCGCCGGTCGTGCGCCAGCAGGCACGCACCATCTTAATTGGAGCGCTGCTCGGATTTGGCTACATTTCAGCCTGGCTGCTCCTGACTTCAGTCTATACCATGAACTTTAATCCCTACCTGGGCTTCCTGCCTCTGGCGATCTTCCCAGCCACCACCGGCTATACGGTGCTGCGTTACCGCTTGCTGCGCATTGATTACCTCGTGGGGCGCGGGGTTTTGTATACCATCATGACCATCCTGGTCATGGGTGGCTATCTCCTCATAGCGCTCGGCCCTGGCCTGCTGCTTGGCAAGGCGATTGGACCCGATAATCCGCTTTTAATCGCCGCCACCGTCATTCTCACTGCTTTTGTGCTTAATTATGCGCGTGGATGGCTGCAAAGCGGCGTAGACCGCGTCTTTTTCCGTGGTGAACGTGCCCACCAGGATCGTCTGAAAATATTTACCCGCGAATTGACCCAAGCCGTTGCACTAAATGATATTCTGCGCATCCTGCGCGAGCAGATCATGGCCAGCCTGATGCCCAACATGCTGCATATCTTTGTCTATGACTCGTTGAGCGACCAGTACATAGCCACTGTTGATGAAAGCGGCAGGCTGTCCAGCGATATCCGTTTCGCCGCCAACAGCCCGCTGCCAGCCACCATGAGCCGTGAAAGATTACCTCTTTTTATGGATCAAGACCGCAGGTTAAATACCCTCTTTGCTGAGCGCGGACGGCTGTTTCTGTTGGGCGCGCAGCTCTTCGTCCCCATGCCGGGCCGCGAACGATTGGTAGGCTGGCTAGCGCTGGGCGACCGCATGTCAGGTGAAAGTTATGCCCAGCATGATATTTCATTTTTAGAGGCCATCAGCAGCCAATCGGCAGTTGCCTTGGAGCGCGCCCAGGTGGTCACGAACATGGAACGCCGCGTCAACGAGATGAACGCTCTCTCGCGGGTGGCGCAGGGCATTAACATCACGCTTGCTTTTGATGACACCCTGGAGTTGATCTACGCCCAAACGGCACAAATCATTCCCGTCACCGATTTCCACCTGACACTCTTCAATAAACAGGGACAACATGCCTATTATGCCTTCTGCCTGGAACATGAAGACCGCCTTGTGGAAAAAGAAAATGTGCCCCTCACCGCCAAGACCACCCTCGATCAGGAAGTGATCCTGTCGCGCCGCGCAATGCTGGTCTACGATTTTGTAAGCCAGTGCCAGGTGTTGGGCGTAAACCCGCCATTCAAGGGCATCCATGCCTGGTTGGGTGTACCGCTCAATGCAGGCTCAGAGACCATCGGGGTGATGAGTGTCGCCTCCCACGATCCGTCCATCACCTACACCAACGCACACATGGAACTGTTGCAATCCGTCGCCAACCAGGCCGCGGGCGCAATTGTTAAGACGCGCCTGCTGCAAGAGACCGAGCGCCGCGCGCAGCAGCTATCATCCCTTAACGTCATCACCCAACAGTTAACTTCCACCCTTGAACTGCAGCCGCTGCTCAAGAGTATTTTGGAAAGCGCAGTCACGATTTTGAATACCGAAGCTGGCAGTCTGTTCCTGGTGGATGAGCATACCGATGAGTTGATCTTCCAGGTCACAGTCGGGTTGGTGGCCTCCAACCTGGCAGGGCAGCGCCTGCCTGCGGGTACAGGTGTTGTCGGCAAGGCAGTCACCACCCGCAGCCCGGTCATCGTTAACAATGTGGCGGCCACCACCACTTGGAACCCAACCCCCGACAAGCAGACTGGTTTCGTTACCCGCGCCATCCTGGCTGTGCCCATGGAGGTAAAAGGTCGCGTCATCGGTATAATCGAAATCATTAACAAAAAAGATGGCAACCCGTTTGGCACGGATGACCAGAACCTGCTTTCGGCTTTTGCAGGCCAGGCAGCCGTCGCCATCGATAATGCGCGCCTGTACACACTCACCGACCAGGAATTGACCGCCCGTGTGGAAGAACTTTCAGTCATGCAGCGCATCGACCGCGAGCTAAACACCAGCCTCGAAGTCAATCGCGCGCTGCGCAGTACCCTCGAATGGGCCATGCGCCAGTCGCACAGTGAAGCGGGTTTGATCGGCTTTGTGGAAGAAAAAGGCCTGCGCGTTATGGAAGACCAGGGCTACACCGGCGAGGTAAATGCCTACAAAGAAGATTACATGCCGTTGACCCATCCGGTAATCAAACTGGCGATTGATACTGGTCAACCGCAGCGCATATCACTGGAATCAGTAGATGAAAATCTTGCTTTCCTGACCAATGCCCACAGCCAGATGATCATTCCAATCCGCCGTGAATCAAAGGCCATCGGTCTATTCCTGCTGGAAAGCACGCAGATGGATGCTTTTCAGGAAAGCATGCTGGCTTTCCTCACTCGCCTTTCAGATCACGCCGCGATTGCCATTGCAAACAGCCAGTTGTACGCCGAAGTCCAGCAGGCCAATAACTCCAAGAGCGAATATGCCTCCTTTGTGGCGCATGAACTGAAGAACCCCATGACCTCCATCAAGGGCTATGCCGAATTACTGGCGGCCGGAGCGGTCGGGCCAATGACCGAGATGCAGAGCAATTTTTTGGGCACCATTCGCGCCAATATTGAACGCATGAAGACCATTGTGGAAGACCTGAACGACAACTCCAAGATTGAAGCGGGCCGCCTGCGCCTCGACTTCAAGGCCGTGGAAGTCGCTGATGTTACCGAAAACGTGGTGCGTTCCACTCGTCGCCAGATTGAAGACAAGAAACAGACCATTGAAGTTGCCCTGCCCAATGTTTTGCCCAAAATTTGGGCAGACCGCACGCGCGTTGAACAGATCATGGTAAACCTGGTCAGCAACGCCTACAAATACACCCCCGAAGCGGGCGTGATCACCATCGCCGCCGAGTCCGCTGACAATACCTGGGACACGCAGGGACCGCCAAAAGTGATCCATATCTGGGTCAAGGATAATGGTCTGGGCATAACGCCTGAAGACCAGAAGAAGATATTTACAAAATACTTCCGTTCCGAAGATGACCAGGCACGCAAATCACCGGGAACCGGCCTGGGCTTGAATATCACTAGGAGCCTGGTGGAAATGCAGGGTGGGACCATCTGGTTTGAGAGCGAGTTCCGCAAAGGCACCACCTTTCACTTTACCGTCCCGGTCTCTGAGACCTAGCGAGGGAGACAGATATGACGTTTTTGGCCGCGGTAGGACATGCCCAGGGATTGGACGCCCGCGAGGCGGGTATGCAGGCAGCAAACCAGGCGCTTAACCGCCTTGATGCGGTCACCCCTGCTTTGTGCGTGATCATCGCCCACCATCGTTACGATCCGCAGTTGGTCATCAGCGGCGTGTCCAGCATTCTCTCAAACGTGCCCACCATCGGCTTTAGTGTTTCTGCCGGGTTGATGCGTGCGGGTGCCCGCTCAAATTCTGTGACCGTGGCCCTGCTGGGCGGCGATAGCCTGCAAGCAGAAACGCACTGGTTCCCAACCTATGGACAGGCCAGCGCAGAAACCGCCACGCGCATTATGCAGTTGATTGGCTATGAACAGCGTCCTGCTGAGCATGTAATTGTTTTTGCGGATGGGCTGAACGGCAACGCCGATGAATTTTGCAGCGAGCTGCCCGCAGGTCTGCGCGTGCTGGGCTGCCTTTCGGGCGGCGATCCACAGAGCGCCACCAGCTTTCAAATTGCCGGGACACAATCCGGCAAGAGCGGGTTGGCTGCCGCCTTTTTACGCGGCAACTTTAAGTTGGGCATCGGTTACGGGCACGGCTGGCACCCGGTCGGCAGTCATTTCCGAGTCACCCGCTCGCGCGGGTTCTGGCTGCGCACGCTGGACGGACACCCCGCTTCTGAAACGTATGCCCAGTTGTTTGGGCAGCCCTCGCGTGATTGGGCTTTTCCTCCACTCAACTACATGGCTCGCATATACCCATTGGCTTTTGAACAGGATCATACAGACCAGTTATTGATCCGCTCCCCGCTGCGCGTCGAGGCAGACGGTAGTTTCCGTATGAATTCGGAACTGCGCGACGGCAGTGATGCCTATTTGCTGGTCGGCAGCCCCGCGGACTGCTTGAAAGCCGCCCGGGAAGCAGCTCAGCAGGCTGTACTGGCCCTTGGCGATTCCAAACCGGTCTTTGCGCTGATTTTTGTGGATACAGCCTGGCAGCTTCTCATGCAGGCCCGCCCTGGTGATGAAATGCAAGCCATTCGTGAAATCCTCGGTGAAAATGTGCCGCTCGCGGGCGGCTACAATGTGGGCCAGATTGTGCCGCCAGACGGGATTGGCGATCGTCCCCGCTTTTTGAACCAGCACATTGTTGTCCTGGTCTTTGGCGAAAAAAAAGAATAAGCTAAATGCCAAGCTGCCCGCAGTTTACATACTGCGGGCAGCATATTTTTGTCTTTCCCGTTTCGTTGGAGGTTGCTTATGCCGAATAGCGCTATGCTTCCAACCCGGAATATTTGGGACGACTACATTGTCACTTGCGGCAGATCTTTCATGGCTTCGTCCACAGCTTCTCGCGGGTATTCATAATCGACCAGTTCATCATTGAGATAAGCCTGGTAAGCCATCATATCAAAATGTCCATGTCCCGAAAGGTTAAACAGGATCGTGCGCTTCTCGCCTTTAGCCTTGGCATCCAGCGCCTCGTCAATCGCCACGCGGATCGCGTGCGCTGACTCGGGTGCCGGCAAAAAGCCTTCGGTGCGTGTAAATTGAACCGCCGCATCGAAAGTGGCGCGCTGGTGCACCGCCACTGCATCGATCAGACCCGCATCGAACAGCGCAGATACACTGGGTGCCATGCCGTGATAGCGCAATCCACCCGCGTGGATTCCCGGCGGCATGAAGGTGTGTCCCAGCGTATGCATCTTGACCACTGGTGCCATCTGCGCGGTATCGCCATAATCAAAGGTATATTTCCCACGCGTCAGCGATGGCGTCGCAGTCGGTTCAACCGCCACCAGTCGCGCGCGTTTGCCGTTCTTCAGGTTTTCACGCAGGAATGGATAAGCAATCCCCGCAAAATTTGAGCCGCCGCCCACACAGCCAATCACCACATCCGGGTATTCCCCGGCCAGATCCATCTGCTTGAGTGCTTCTTCGCCGATGACGGTCTGGTGCATCAGCACATGGTTGAGCACCGATCCCAGGCTGTATTTCTTGGCCCCGCCAGACATCGCGGCAACTTCCACCGCTTCTGAAATGGCAATGCCCAGCGAGCCGCTATTGCCGGGGTCTTTTTCAAGCAGTGAACGCCCGTAGTTGGTGCGATTGGTGGGGCTGGCAAACACCTGCGCGCCGTAAGTTTCCATAAAGATGCGCCGGTACGGCTTCTGGTTGTAAGAAACTTTCACCATGTAGACTTCCAGGTCGATCCCAAAGAAGTTACAGGCCATCGCCAGCGAGGTCCCCCACTGACCGGCGCCGGTCTCGGTCGTCAGGGCCTTGGTTCCGGCAACCTTATTGTAAAAGGCCTGGGCGATGGCGGTATTCGGCTTGTGGCTGCCCACCGGTGACTCGCCTTCGTACTTGTAATAGATATGCGCCGGGGTGCCAAGTGCCTTTTCCAGCCGTACAGCCCGAATGAGCGGCGTAGGGCGGTACAGGCGGTAAATATCGCGCACCTCATCCGGGATCTGGATGTAGCGTTCGGTGCTGATTTCCTGCAGAATGAGTTCCATCGGGAACAGTACCGAGAGAAAATCGGGCGTGATTGGTTCCAGCGTTCCGGGGTGCAGCACAGGCGTGGGCGCAACCGGGCTGTCGGCATTGATGTTGTACCAAAATTTTGGGATATCGTTCTGGCCGAGGTTAAAGCGCGTTTGTTCAGACATGTTGAGCTCCTTTTATCTTGCGAATAAATCGATGGCTTGACACGGTTTTATGGTATTTACTCACGGGCACATCAAAACGGTTCTTTCACCCCGCATGTTCCTGGCGAGGAAAATCATCCTGAATTTGGCTGCCCAGCGAATGAAAATCCTATGTTCGCCCCGCCTGTGGAGTTTTTGCGACTGCTTTTGGCGCAAAAACTCCACATAAAAATAGTTTGTCTCCCCCTTCCGATTTTGACCGAAGGTCGGGGGTCGGGGGTTCTTTCACTCCGCATGTTCCTGGCGGAGATGGTCACTAACGGGCAAACTAACACATCGTGAGTAAATACGTTTTATGGAATAAAAATAGGATTGGAGAAATGGCCTTCGGGCAGGCTTTCGCTCAGGCGTTCAGCGTAAACCTGTTCAGCCGGCACAGGCAAAGCTTCCTGCGCCTCGGGGGTCATCTTTTCCTGGGCAGGTACTCGTTCGGTACGTTCGTTACCCGTATCCGGTTTGTCGAAATTCATATCGTCCTCCTGTAGAATGGTTAAACAAAAATACGCATTACATCCCTGGAACGGGACGAACGCGTAGTCCGTGGTGCCACCCGAATTAGGCCGATTATAAACAAAAAATCCCGTGCAGAGCAACGGGATAAAGCCAGCCTCACTCATTTGGTCAGCTGATCTCAGGCGAGAAAAAGTGACCCTGCCAGGTAACGGTTGCAGTTTCCGGATAAGGCTACTTGCCGCATGGCTTTTGCCTTCTCAACTCCGAGGTCCATTTTGCGCTGT
>JBBRWF010000057.1:0-13380 GCA_038249405.1 Anaerolineales bacterium | reverse complement strand
GGTAGGGCTATATCGCATAATTGTTTTATTTCGCCGGGAACGTAAAAGCCCATTTCAAGAACAGCTCGTTGGTGGCCATGAGTCAGTCTCAAAATATTGAGTGGCAGCCCGATTTCATTATTAAGGTTCGCTGCGCTCTTCAGCGTGACATACCGCTGGCTGAGCACTTGCGCGATGGCTTCTTTGGATGTGGATTTGCCAACGCTGCCGGTTACTCCAATTACTCTGATGTCCAGTTTGCGCCGCCAAAATGCTGCAATTTTTTGCAAGGCACTGACGCTATTATCTACCAACAGGCAGAAGGGTGGTTGCGGCAAATTGTTGATCGCGCTGCTAATCTCATTCGCGTGCAGGCGGCTGCGCAAATCTACCTGTGAAAATGGTTCTGCAATTTCGTGCTCAATGATCGCTGCCACCGCTCCGTGTTGAAAAGCCTGGGTGACATATGCATGCCCATCAACATTTTCTCCACGGATGGCGATAAATAATCCGCCGGGAATTACCTGGCGTGAATCAATTGCTGCCTCTGTGATGAAGCTGGGCTTTATCTGCGGGCGGAAATTGGTGAGGGCTTCGATCAGATCAGCAATGGTCAGCACTATTGTCACTGTCCTGCCAATTGATTACGAACTTCATCGGGAGGAATGCCCATGATAACAACCAGCTTCTCGACCACATTATGAAAGATTGGCGCCGCCACAAAAGCTGCCCAATCCGAATTCTGCGGGCGATCCATCCACACATACACCATGAAACGCGGGTCATCCACTGGACCCCATCCGAGAAAGGTAGCATTGGTGAGGTTGGGGTCATAAAAACCATCGGGTCCAGGGATTTGAGCAGTACCCGTTTTGCCTGCCATGCGGTAGCCTTCCACACCGGCCGGAGAATGTCCATCTTCCATTGCAAACGCAAGCATGTCGCTGACGGTGCGGGCGGTTTGTGGAGAGATGGGTGTCCCGAGGGTCTGGGTGGGTGTATTGTATTGGCCGCCATTGGAATGCATGCTGTATAGTACGTGCGGGTAGACCATCTTTCCGTCATTGGCAAGTGCCGATGCGGCAGTGAGCATTTGAATCGGGCTAACTGCTACGCCCTGTCCAAATGAATTTGTGCCCAGGTCTACTTTGTACCAATCTGAATCGCCGGGTACTTTCAGGCGGCCGTTGGCTTCCATGGAAATATCGATGCCGGTGGGATGTCCAATGCCGAAACGGCGCATATAGGTGTAAAAGGTATCTTGACCCAATAAATCAGCAAGCCGAGCCATACAGACATTCAATGAGTGTTCCAGGCAGCCGACCATATCCTGCGGACCCCAGGCACCCTGGTCCCAGTTGTAGACATATGCGCCGCCAATTTCGTAAAAGCCAGTGTCGAGATAGGTGCTTTGAGGTGTCACAATACCCTGATCGATCGCGGCTGCCATCGTCAACACTTTGAAGACCGAGCCGGGCTCATACTGCATGGAAACTGCGCGGTTAAACTCACTGGCATTTTTGTAAATGCTGGTGTACTTGGAAAAATCATTCAAATCCATTTGCGGTGTGGATGCCATTCCAAGAATGCCACCGGTGTGTGGATCCATGATGATGATTGTCCCAGCGCTGGAGCCGGTTTCTTCCATGCCCTTTTGTAATTCGCTTTCAACCATGGCCTGAATTTCGCGGTCGATGGTCAAGACCAGATCGGCGCCTTTCGGGGCTTTAGGTAATTCGCCAGCCCGGTTGGGGTCGGAGGGTATCCATACGGTAACAGGAACGCCTGCCAGCAAGTCGTTATATTTTTCTTCTACGCCAAAGTAACCACGGTTTTCCAGGGTGACAAAGCCAAGGATGTTGGAAGCCAGGGTTTTCTCAGGGTAGGAGCGCATCAGGTGGGCTGTGAAACCGAGCCCGGCCAGACTGGCATCGCCTTTGGCAATGTACTTATTTCTCAATTCTTCCTGGTAATCTATTAACTGCTGGGCTTTATCTGAAGGAACAAAATCATTGACCACCATGTAGATCAATCCATCCGGTGGGTTGGCGATATCGTTCAAAATTTTCTGAGAGTCCATTCCCAATGTTACGTTGAGGGCCATGGCAATTGTGTTCGGGTTTTTTACGGTGGCCAGGTCAATCCCGATTTCGTATACGGTTTTGTTACCTGCCAGCATGTTTCCCTCGCGATCGTAGATTTGTCCGCGTTCGGGGAACAGGGTATCAAGCCTGCCGCCGAACACTTTTCCTTGCTTCAGGAAAGAAGCAGCCTCCTTGCTGGTCTGGATGCGAATGATCTGGAAGATGATCGTCACGGAGAGCAGGGCGAATATGGTGGCCAGGGCAAATTGACGGTTGCGGAACTGTATTTTCATGAGATTTATCTATTGTGTGCGAGCCAGTGGAGTGGATGCGGCCTCGAGCTGCCGCGCCAGCCAGACGAAGAGGGTTTCAGAATATTGGGGTGGAAATTCCTTTAAACGGGTGTCTTCTGATGGCGAAAATAATTCGGTTTTTTGCTGTGGGAAATAACCGGGTACTTCCAGGTAGGTAATATTGTCCCGCGTAACTGGCTCAAACCCTGCGGCAACCGCGCGATCTTCAAGACTGATTTTAGAGAGCGTGCCGGCAATCTTCGTTTGCAAGTCGGCATTTGCGCGCTGGTTGACGATAATGCTCGCCTCAAGTTCTTGAATTTGGCGACCGGTGATACCGGCGCGGGCGGTTAAATTCAGGTAAATACCAGAAACAACTCCCACAAACAGCAGGCCTCCAATGAAGGTAGTCAACCACTGTTTTTGGAAGCGACGTGGAATGTCTTGATATTTTTGCAGGGTATCAGTCACTTTAGAAAAAGCGCCGAACCACTCAAAACTGCCATTATGCGCGTTGGATGCGCGGCGGCTGGACGTGGGGGGGAAAATTCTTGGTAGAGTAGTCATAGCTTTTTGGCTATCCTTAGCTTCGCGCTTCTTGCGCGAGAGTTGGCTTGCTTTTCAACATCATCGGCTTCAATAGGCTTACGGGTGTGTTCTATCAGACTGGCCTTGTGTCCGCAATTGCAGATTGGCTGGCGGGGTGGGCAAATACAGTCCACACTTTCTCGCCTGAAATATTCTTTGACCAGACGGTCTTCCAACGAGTGAAACGAGATTACTGCCAGTTGCCCGCCAGTTTTGAGCAGACTCATGGCCTGGGGTAAGACCGATTCGATTGAGTCTAGCTCGCGATTGACTGCGATACGCAGTGCTTGAAAGGTACGGGTGGCCGGGTGGATGCGTTCTGGCCGGCCAAGATGTTTTTGAATAAGATCGGCCAGCGCGCGGGTTGTATTTAGGGGCCGGTTATTAACGATGGCACGTGCTATTTTTCGTGAAAGCCGATCTTCGCCGTAACGGTAGATGATATCGGCCAGATCAGCCTCATCCAATGTGTTTACAAGATCTGCGGCTGAGATGCTTGCCTGCGGGCTGAAGCGCATATCCAGCGGACCATCATGTAAAAAGGAGAAACCGCGTTCCGGCGTATCTAACTGCATGGATGAAACACCGAAATCCAGCAAAATGCCGTCCACTGCCTGCCAACCCAGTTTGAGCGCTTCGCTTTGCATCTCTGTATAAGAGGCCTGCACGATATGGGCGCGTTCTGCGAAAACTGCCAGGCGTTCGCGGGCGATTGCAAGCGCCTGAGGGTCCAGGTCCAGCCCAAGTAATTGGCCATCCGGGGTGCTGGCTTCCAAAATCCCGGCCGAATGACCGCCCGCGCCCAGGGTGCCATCAATGTAGAGACCGCCTGATTTGGGCTGTAATGCGGTTATAATGGTCTGGTAAAGTACGGGCAGGTGCGGCGCTTCTGCCATATTATTGACTTGTGGAAAGATCTAACATGGCAAAACGCTGAGCATTGGCATCAGTATCCTGGAGCGTTTCCATTTGCTTGCTCCAATCAGCTGCTGTCCAGACTTCAAAAAATTCACCTACGCCTACCAGTACCAGTTCTCCGTTGATATTAAGAACCTCGCGCAGGTTGGATGGTACTAAAATTCGTCCGTTGCGATCCAAATCCACCTGGTAAGCATCGGAGAGCAGTAAGCGGCGCAGCATGCGTGCATTAAGATCGGTGAGGCTGGTAGCATTGACGCGCTGATACACTAATTCAAAAGATGCCGTGGTCATGACCATCAAGTTGCGATCGAAACCGCGAGAGATGAAGGCGCCGCCACTCAACGTCTCACGGAACGCGGCTGGAATTGTCAGGCGTCCTTTTTCGTCAAGTGAATGTTGATAGCGGCCTAAGAACATATGTTCAGTCTCTCATTTAATGAACGAAACGCCGGATAAGCACCGGCGCTCCACTTTGACCCACTTTGTCCCACGGGCATTCTTATTCTACACCTCCTGCGGCTGGGTTTCAAGTAGCAAACACTTGTCTACCCCATTCTTTAAGGTGTTTTTTATTACTTTTTCGAGATTTAGTGGTAATACAAACTATTTTGTAAGGTTTTGAGTGGATGCCCGGTTCTCTAACTTAAATTTTTGTGCCTAGCCCGGGCGCATATTCCATTGGAAAGTGACACACATGAACCTGACCTTGCTCGAATCACCAGACTGGAAGGACTATGAACTGCTGGACAGCGGCGATGGGTTAAAGCTCGAGCGCTATGCGAGCTATCGTTTTGTCCGTCCTGAAGCCCAGGCAATCTGGAAGCGAGCCCTGCCCGAAACCGCATGGCGTGATGTGCACGCTGTTTTTCAGCCAACAAATGAAGAAAGCGGCGGGCATTGGGGTTTTAAGAAACCGGTTAATGACAAATGGGTGATGAATTATGGCGGCATCAAGTTTTGGGCCATGACTACGCCGGGACGACACCTGGGAGTGTTCCCAGAGGTAGCTTCGCATTGGGATTGGTACTCTGCACTGATAGAAAAGGCTGGACGGCCGTTGAAGGTGTTGAACCTGTTTGGATATACGGGGCTGGCTTCGTTGATGGCGGCCCGGGCAGGCGCTGCGGTCACTCATCTGGATGCATCCAAAAAATCTGTGACCTGGGCGCGTGACAACCAGGCATTATCTTCGCTGGAACAAAAGCCCATTCGCTGGATTGTTGACGATGCCTTGAAATTCGTTGAGCGCGAGCAACGGCGCGGTGCTCAATATGACGGTATTATCCTGGACCCGCCAAAATTTGGGCGCGGTCCTCAAGGGGAGATTTGGGAAGTCTACCAATCCCTGCCTGCCTTGCTGCTGGCCTGCCGATCTTTGCTGAGTGAAACCCCCTTGTTTGTGGCTCTGACCATGTATGCGGTGCGTTCATCGGGTGTGCATCTTTATCAGAGCCTGGATGAAATGATGCACGGTTTTACCGGAAAAATAGATGCAGGTGAACTGGTGACCAGAGATAAAAGCGCCGGACGTTACCTATCACACGCTGTCTATGCCCGCTGGCAGGCGGAAAAATAGTTCTTAAGTTTTATTCTTCTATTCGGCCCTTTTTCGTTTGACAGTGAATTTTGCAATATTAATCTTAACTCTGCGCAATTTCTTTGTGCAAAACCTATTTATTCTTACTCATTTTATGGCGAGGTGTTTATGACATTGCATGATGAAATTTTCGAACAACCTGGGCGCCTGAGAGATCTGCTACATGCGCAGCGCGAAACGGCTGTAAAGATTGCCGCCGCCATCCAGCAGCGCGATGTGCGCTATGTATTTCTGGCTGCACGCGGCACCTCAGATAATGCCGGGCGTTATGCCAATTACCTGTGGGGGGCGCATAATCATCTGCCGCTCGCCCTGGCGACCCCATCACTTTTTACTTACTATGCTGAGCCACCTAATCTGGAAGGGGCGCTTGTCGTGGGTGTATCCCAATCTGGAAAATCCCCCGATATTGTCAGTGTGCTGGCCGAAGGCCAGAAACAGGGCTGCCTGACCCTGGCGGTTACCAATGCGCCAGACTCACCTCTGGCGCAGTCTGCTGATCTGGTTTTGGATATTCAGGCAGGTGCTGAGAAGGCTGTTGCTGCCACCAAGACCTATACGGCAGAGCTGATGGGCCTGGCCATGATCTCCGCTGCGCTGCGCGCCGAGGAGCAAGATTGGCGGGACCTGGAGAAAGTGCCGGCCTGGATTGAGGAAATCCTGGGCCAGGATGCTGCCATTGCTCGCATGGCCGAACGCTTCCGTTACATGAATCAATGTGTGGTGTTGGGACGCGGCTATAACTATTCAACCGCTTTTGAGTGGGCGCTAAAGATGAAGGAACTTACTTACGTGGTTGCTGAACCTTACTCGTCGGCCGATTTTCAGCACGGGCCGATAGCGATGGTGGAGGGCGGGTTTCCGGTAATGGCAATGGTCGCGCAAGGAAAAGTGTTCGATTCGATGCTTGAAATGCTCACACGCCTGCGCGAAAAACATGCCGCAGAGTTGGTTGTCATTTCGGATGACTCGCGCGCACTGGCGCTGGCACAGTCCCCAATCAAACTACCGGTTGGCATTCCTGAATGGCTTACCCCCATGGTAGGCATCGTTGCGGCGCAGTTATTTGCCTGTCACCTGACGGTGGTTAAGGGCTACGATACTGAAAAACCACGCAGTATTACCAAAGTGACAGAAACACATTGAAAATAATGCGCTAAAGCGGCGCGAAACTGATCAATTGGATGCCACGTTTTTCAACTTCTTTGCGCATGGCCGGGTCGGTCAAAATTGCGAGTTCTTCCTGGCGTAGGTAAGCGTATCCTGATTCTTTGGCGAAGGCTTCGTCGACGTAACCAGGGTGGCACATGATCTCAAAGGTTCCATTGGGCAGCATATCTCCCAGGATGCGCATAAATTCCGCGCGTGTAGCATTTTCATCGTAGAAAGTTGCAAAGAATGCATCCGGGCTGCGCGGCTGGAGCCGGTCCAGAATTCGCGGAGAAAATTCCAGCATTTCTGCTGCCAATTCATCAGGCAGCCCGGAAATGGTTGCATCGTTGGCGTGGGCAAGTGGTAAGCGTATGGCTACACCGTATTCATTGGCCAGTTCCAACATGGTTTGAAGATTAGCCGGCGTAAAATATGATGAATGATGGTGCGAATCCAGGTGGGTGGGCTTTTTGCCAGATGCAGCGAAAAAAGCTTCGATCTGTGCGCGCCATTCAGCGCGTACTTCGGCGGTATTAATATTTTTGGCATTGCCGATCAATGCTTCCAACTTCAAAAAACCACCCTGGTTGTTGGTAAGCGTGGGTAATTTTTCTGGTGACAACACGGGTCGGCCCGCTGTAAGTACCAGGTGCACGCCCAGCCCGAGGTTGGGCGTCTCCTTCAGTGCGATCTTGATATCTTCGGCAACAGAAGGCATATTCATCATACAGGTGCTGGATGTGACAATTCCGCGCAGGTGGGCATCGCGTATACCGCGGGAAATATCAGGGCTGCGGCCGTAGTCGTCCGCGTTAATGATCAGTCGCAAGGGCATAAGCAAAATTTCCTCAGCAGTGTTTTTGTTTCAAGGTTTTTGATTGGAAATCACCTGGTAGATGGCGTTCAATAATGAGGCCTGTCCGGATGCGTCATGCTCCAGCGCCCAGAACATAATACCAGAGGTGCGCTCCAGCGCAATGCGTGTCTTTTTTTGCACACTGGGCCGGCCGTTGTAGCGTTGCTGTTCACCATTGTAAACGGCAATATCTGTCAACCCGGCGGTGGGGTCGTTTTTAATTAGTTTGCGGAATGGTATTTCGCCGGGGCGTGAGTAAAAAGGGATGCCCATGACCAGCTTTTCGGGCGATATGCCGCGGTTCAGCCAGTAGTCCAGGCTTTTTTGAAACTGTTCCAGGCTGGCATGATCCGGACCATCATACGCCATCACATTGATAAAATCCAGCAAGTCGAACGTTTCGCGGGGAATCCCCAGCCCGGTTTCATCTCCGTAGGCGATGATTGCGGTGGTCAATAGTTTATCGGGCAGTGCGGTACGCAGTTCACGTATAAGGGCCAGGTAATTTTGGGCAGACTGTCCCGGGTCTGGGTATTCCCAGTCGATATCCACGCCGTCAAAACCGTACTCATCCAATACTTTGAGTGTGTTTTCAACGAAGGTGGAGCGTGTCTGCGAGCTGGCTGCCAGTTCTTCAAATTGTGAATCCAGCCCCCAGCCGCCGATGGAGATGAGCACCTTGACTCCATTGGCATGGCCCTGGTTAACCAGATTCTTTGTTTTCGATGAATTTAGCAAGGGTTCAAAGGTGCCATCGGCCCTGGGCAATAGAAATGCAAAATTGATGTGGGTGAGCTGTCGATATGGGATCAATTCAACTGTGATAGCGTCGGTGGCGTAACCGATGACGCGAAAAGGTTGAGGGGGCGGGGTGGGGCTGGGGACTTCGGTTTGAATAGGCAAAGGGGGCACCGGGGTGGGACTGGATGAGGATGATGTGCACGCGCTGAGCAGCAGGCAAGCGCTAAGGATCAGCCGGGAAAGGCCTGGGAAGTTCACTTCAATTTCCCCAGGTCAGGTTTAAGCGACGCGCCAGGGGTTCAATATGCGCGCGCAGGATCGCTTCGGATGTCTCGTTTGGTTTTGCTACTGCATCTTGCAGGCAAGCACCAAGCTCCTGCGCGATCTGATATTCTATTTTACGCCAGAGCGATACGGTGTGGTAGGCCCGCCCATGCTTTGCTGATTGCATCACAGTATCATGCAGGGGGTTTTCAAGCGGGTATATTTCTGCAAGCACATTTAGCTTGACGGGCATGGAGCCAACATCTCGCGCCCAGTTTACTTTGACACCGCTTATGGCGCGGAAATTATCCAATTGGGTCAGAAGCGTGCGAATATCCTCACCGGAATCTGGGATGCTGGAAAGTTCGAGTTCAAGCATTGTTTGACTCCATTCTGGCGCTATGATTGCCAGTGTTGTTCTTTACTTCGTGGGTGCTTTCTGCAAGTAAGCTGCGGATGGCAGCGGTAATTGGCAGGTTGGCCTGCTCCATACCGATCAGTACTGCACCGACAACCGGTGGTGCTGTCAGCCGTACCATGCGCGCGCCCGGGGCTGTTTTTTGAATAATGGCTCGCATGGGATCGATCAACAGCGCGCCGCCTTCAAACATGCTGCCCGAAAGCACTACATCGAAACTCAGCATTTCAAATTCCAACTGGCGGATGACAGCGCAAGCCATTTCGCCCAACTCTGTGCCAGCCCAGGTGATCAATTCACGCGCTACCTGGTCGCCTGCATAGGCGGTCTGAAAGACCAGCGGGGCGGTTTCTGCGCCGATGGAATATTGTTCTTCGGTATAGCCTTCAATCAGGTCCTCCAGGTTTTTTGCACCCGTGTACTTGATGTAGGCATCGCTGAGCGCGGTATGCGGTCCGCGCTTTGTCCACTCCCTGCCTACAAGCTGCATGGCATGAAAGATCAACTCGGAAGAACCAGAGGCTTCTCCCATCAAGATGCCGTAGCCGGTAACGCGCCCTTCGCGTTGATGGTTTTGATCCCAGCCGCGACAGTTGCAGCCGGTACCAGAAACCAGATTCACTCCCCAGCCGTTCTCGGCTCCTGCCACCAGCCCAGGGATGGCATCATTCACCATTTCATAAGGGGCTTGCAGATTTAGTTGATCGATTGTAGCCTGCATGGCGGGTTTTTCGCTGGGCCAATCATATCCGGCGATTCCAAAGCCTGAACCGCAAATATCTTCACGACTCAGCCTGGCTGAATCTAAGGCCTGCTCGAGTGCAGTCAGCAGTGAGTTATACATTCCGTTAAAACCAACCGATTGGTGATTTGCAGGGCCACCCTCGCCGAATCCAACGGCGCGGCCGTTTTCGTCGGCGATAATTATGTGCGTTTTTGTGCCGCCTAGATCAGCACCCAAAAAATAGCGCATACCACTCCCCGGTACTTATGAGATGAGAAGGGGCGCACAAATTTTTGTGCGCCCCTTCGGCGTTTATTTATTCCAAAAGCGCGGCAGGTGTTCGCGATGCGTTTCCAGCATGTCGTCAAGTACGGCCTGAATTTTATCTGCTGTGGGGCCCAGAGGATGTGCCAATAGAGCTTCGTAAGCGGCATCCCGATCGCCGTGCACGGCTGCTTCCACCGTCAACATTTCGTAGGATTTTATCTGCGCAATCAGCCCAAAGCAAGCGGCGGGCAGCGGCTCTGCGGGCAGAGGTGTAATGCCGCTTTTCTTAACATTGGCTGGCATTTCCAGCACCCAATCGGCGGGCCAATCTTTTACCGCGCCGTTGTTCTGGATATTGACTACGTGCGTTTCACCCAGGTCATTATAATGTGCGTTGAGCAGCTGCGTGGCTACGGTGGAATAATACGCTCCGCCGCGTTTCATCAAATCTGCCGGGGGTTCCTTGAGAGCCGGATCGGCATACTGCTGCAAGAGTGTTTTTTCAACTTCAATGACTTCATCGGCGCGCGAGGGCGGCCAGCTTTCCTGGGCTTTGAGCTTCTTATCGGTGTGATAGAAATATTGCAGGTAATAATTGGGAATCATGCGCAGGACTTCAACTGTGCGTGGATCCCAGGCGGGATGATCTTCGGTTTTTAATTCCTTGATGTATTCATTGATGATCTGGGGCCAGACGTCTTCGCCATCGACACTGAAGCCGCGGTGCCAGGAGAGGTGGTTCAGTCCCAGCGTGTTGAGCTCGGTGTGTGCCGGGTCGATCTTCCTGCCGGTCGCTTTTTCCAGATTTTCGATCATCATCATCCTGGCAGTGATCGGCACATTGCAGACACCTACTGCGGGCGTGGCGGGCGCGTACTTGCTGAGGGCCTGGGTATTCAGACCAGCCGGGTTGGTAAAGTTGACCAGCGTGGCGCCCGGTGCAGCGAGTTCCTGCATGTCTTCAGCCAGTTTGAGAAGGACCGGTATGGTGCGAAGCGCCTTACCCATGCCGCCTACTCCGGTGGTTTCCTGCCCGATCAGGTTGTGACGCAATCCCAGGTATTCATCCCGGCGACGTGCTTCCATGTGGCCTACGCGCAGTTGGGTGGTTACATAAGTGGCATCTTTTACGGCTGCACGCTGGTCAGTCGTCAACACCACCTTGAAGGGTGATCCTTTGAACTCGACCATGCGCTGCGCAAAACTGCCTACAACTTTGAGGCGTTCTTCATCGATATCCATCAACCACAGCTCATCCACCGGGAATTGCTGTACCCGTGCCAGAAACCCATTGACGAGTTCTGGCGTGTAGGTTGAGCCGCCGCCAATCACTGCTACTTTTAACATAAATGCTCCTTGCACCTATCCAGCCAGGTTCTTTAAATGACTGATGTATTTTTATTTATCTTTTGTTTCTACAGTGGAACAGCATGCCTCGTATGGCCTCTTACATAAGATTCTTGTAAGGGGCGATACGAAGGGAATTCATTAAGTGTTATTTTTCCACACCGGTGACGACAATGCCCTGTACGAAGAAGCGCTGGGCGAATATGAATAACAATAAGGGCGCGAGCATTGCCATCAGGGCGCCAGCCTGGATCAACTGCGGTTTCTGACCATAAATGCCGTTGAAGGTGGAGAGCGCCACGGAGATCGGCCACTTGTCGCGGCTGGATGACAGGTAGATCAATGGGCCAAAATAGTCATTCCAGGCATACACGATGTGGAAAACGGTCACAGCCATGAGCACCGGGTAGGATTGGGGCAGGATCACTGACCATAACACGCGCAGCGGGCCTGCGCCATCGATCATGGCAGCTTCGTCAAGTTCACGTGGGATGGTCATAAAGTATTGGCGCAGCAGGAACACGTCGTAGGCGTTGGCAAAGAAGGTGGGCACGATCAAGGGCAGCCAACTACCGATCCAGCCGATTTTCTGGAAGAAAAAGTAGGTCGGGATGACTGTCACAAATGCGGGTAGGAAGATGGTCGAGATCATCACGATGAACAGGAAGTCGCGACCGGGGAAACGGAAACGTGAGAACCCAAAAGCCACCAGCGTGCAGGAAAACAAAACGCCTATGTTCGACATGACCGCGTAGAAGAAGGTATTCCACATCAAATTCGGGAATTTAATCGTATTCCATACTTCGGTGTAATTTGAGTAAGTCGGTGAAAAGGCCCAACTGCGGTCAAGTGCGCGCCAGGAAACGTTGCACTTGAATTCTTTGAGGCTCGCATCGGTCGGATCTACAAAGATGCTGGATTGGCGGCCTTTTGTGGTTACAGCCAGGCTCTTCAGGCTGGTGTTGCCGGTGTCAAAACCTTCGCATTTGCCCAATGGAACTATGAAGGTTTCGACATCCTTGCCTTTATAGGTAAACAAGGATGGGGCGGCTGGCCAGATGGGTGCGCCCACGATCGAGATTTGTGCCTGGGTCTTGAGTGAAGTGAAGATCATGAAGGCAAAGGGGGAGAGGAAGATGACGAGTATGGACAATGTCAGCAAGGTCATAAATAGGGTCAGGCCGCCGTTACGGAATTGGTGCATAAATTTGGGGGTCATGTTCGTTTTCTCCTTATTCCCGGCCTTCACTGGCGTAATAAACCCAGTATTTCGATGTCGCAAACAGGGCAATGGTGACGACCATGATCATCGCAAACAGACCCCAGGCCAGGGTTGCACCGTAACCCATGTTGTGGAAACTAAAAAATGTTTTGTATAAGTACAGGTTGTAGAACATAGTGGAGCCGCCGGGTGCGCCAGTACCCAGGTTAACCACCAGGGGCACCAGGAAGTATTGGAACAGACCGACGATGCTCAACACCAGGTTAAAAAAAATGACCGGCGAGATCATCGGGAAGGTCACATTCCAAAACTGCTGCCAGGGATTGGCGCCATCCATCATGGATGCATCATATAACTCGGTGGGCACACCCTGCAAGCCAGCCAGCATGATCAACATGGCGTTGCCAATGCCCCAGATGCCCATAATCACGTATGTGGGATATACCCAGTTCATGTCATTGGCCCACAAAGGCACATTTCCTTTTGGAACGCCCAGGCCCATCAACGCCCGGTTAATCCAACCGGTTTCAGGGTTGAGCATGCCACCCCATAGAAAGACTGCGGCAACAAAGGGCACGATAAAGGGCATGTAGAAAAGGCTGCGGAAAACCATCTTGCCCAATACATATTTGTTGTTCATTAGGAGCGCCAGCCCGAGCGGTACGAAGATGCCAATTGGCAGTGCGATAAGCCCAAACTTGAGCGTGATCCACATGGCGCCTGGTGTGCCGCTTGAACTCCAGATTTGAGGGTCTTTGATAAGTTGGATATAGTTGCTGATCCCGACAAATTGACCACCCAGCAGACCGTCCTCGATCTTCACTTCTTTGAAGCTAAAATAAAGGGTCAACATGAGTGGGAGTAAGGTAAAGACCAGAAACCCGATGATCCAGGGAGATAGAAAGGCCAACCCCATCAGCATCTCGC
>JBBRWF010000056.1:0-13466 GCA_038249405.1 Anaerolineales bacterium | reverse complement strand
GGATATTCCTTCCGGGACAGGGTTGGGATCCTCGGGAAGTTTTACAACGGCGTTATTAAAAGCACTGTTTGCGCACCGCCACCGGCTGCTTTTGCCGGATGAACTGGCGAGGCTGGCCTGCAAGATCGAAATGGATATTCTTAAGGAACCGATTGGCAAGCAGGATCAGTACATCGCGGCTTACGGCGGCGTGACCTGCCTTGAATTTAACCAGGATGATTCAGTCAAGGTTTATCCATTGGCGATCAAGATGGATACACTATTTGAACTGGAAGATAATTTGATGCTTTTCTTTACTGGTTATTCGCGCAATGCTTCGAGCATTCTGTCTGATCAGAATAGACGGAGTAAAGAATTAGATCAAGTAATGCTTTCCAACCTGCATTATGTCAAGGAGTTGGGGCTGCGCAGCAAAGATGCGTTATTGGCAGGACATGTTTCGGAATTTGGCGCGCTGCTGCACGAGCATTGGATCCATAAACGCAAGCGTTCGAGCGGCATGAGCAATCCACAAATTGATGAGTGGTATGAACTGGGTATTAAAAATGGCGCGCTGGGCGGCAAGCTGGTGGGTGCCGGCGGGGGAGGTTTTCTGATGTTTTATGCAGAAGATCGAAACCGGCTGCGACATGCCATGATCAAGGCTGGTCTGGATGAAGTGCGCTTTCATTTTGACTTTGAAGGCACCAAGACTTTAATCGGATGAATCTCTTTCCGGTGGTTATCCTGGCTGGCGGGCTTGCCACGCGATTGCGCCCGGTGACTGAAAAAATCCCCAAGGCACTTGTGGATGTAGGCGGCAAACCTTTTATTGCTCAGCAACTGCGCCTGCTGCGATCGCAAGGCGTGCAGAATGTGATCATTTCTGCGTGGTACCGCGGAGAAATGATCCGGGAATATGTGGGGGATGGCAGCCGGTTTGGGGTGAGTGTTCGTTATGTTTTTGATGGCGAAACTCCACAGGGTACGGGCGGCGCGGTGCGACAAGGGCTGCCTTTTCTGGATGGGCCGTTTTTTCTCCTGTATGGGGATTCATACCTGACCTGTGATTATGCGGGTATCCAGGCGTTTTTCATGGCAGAGTCCAGGCATGGATTGATGACCGTTTTTCGGAACCTGGGAAAATGGGACGCCAGCAATGTGGAAATGGCGGATGGGCAGATTTTGCAGTATAACAAGCGGCAGCACAGTGCTCGAATGGAGTTTATCGATTATGGCCTGGGCTTATTTCAACCTGAGGTATTTGCTCAGCTACCAGCCGGGCAGCCCGCCGACCTGGCGGAAATGTATGAGGCGCTGATTAAATCCCGGCAGCTGCTGGCTTATGAAGTGCAGGAGCGTTTTTACGAAGTTGGTTCTTTTGAAGGTTGGCGCGAGCTGGACGAGCTGCTCTCTGGCGACCCGGATCGATTTTTGCGGAAGGAATGAAGATGGAATTCATAAAAAACTATTTACGCGAGGCAGCAAGCATTCTTGAAAAGCTGGACACTGCCACGATTGAAAAAGCAGTTGATGTGCTGGCGCAGACACGCGAGCAAGGCGGCAGACTTTTCATTCTGGGCGTGGGGGGCAGTGCTGCCAATGCTTCGCATGCAGTTAACGATTTCCGCAAAATTGTTGGGATCGAAGCTTATGCTCCTACAGACAATGTCGCAGAGTTAACGGCGCGTACCAATGATGATGGTTGGGCTTCGGTTTTCCGGGGCTGGCTGGAGGGCAGCCACTTGAACGCCAGGGATTGCGTGTTTATCTTTTCGGTTGGCGGGGGCGATCTGGAGAAGAACGTTAGCCCAAACCTGGTGCTGGCGCTTCAGTATGCGCGGGAAATGGGTTCAAAAATTATTGGCGTGGTGGGCAGGGATGGCGGCTATACGGCGCAGGTGGCGGATGCATGTGTGATCATTCCCACGGTACATGCCGAGCGGATCACTCCGCATACTGAAGCCTTCCAAGGATTGGTGGCACATCTGTTGGTGACTCACCCGCGTTTGAAGCTGGCGCAGACCAAGTGGGAATCTGTGCGTTGATGGCTGGTTTTCCCGCGGTTTTTCTGGACAGGGATGGGGTATTGAACCGCGCTATGCTGCGCGATGGCAAGCCGTTCCCACCTGTCAGCCTTGATGAGGTTGAAATTTTGCCCGGCGCGTTTTCTTCGTTGAAGCGATTGGAGGCTGCCGGGTTTGTGTTGATCGGTATCACCAATCAGCCCGATGTAGCACGGGGCAGTCAATCTCGCGAGATGGTGGAATCGATCAACAGGGCGATCCTTTCCCAACTGCCAATTCGTGAGATTTTTGCGTGTTATCATGACGACTCTGATGAATGTGAGTGTCGTAAACCCAAACCGGGGCTTATCTTTGAAGCGGCGAAGAAATACGGGCTTGATCTTAGGCGAAGCTGGGTGGTGGGCGACCGGTGGAAGGATATTGCCGCCGGACAATGCGCGGGTCTGAAAACGATTTTTGTCGATTATCATTATGCAGAAACGTATCGCGCACTACCTGCGGATTGTGTAGTGAAAGACACTGCTTTCCTGGCAGAGATTATTTTGGATGGAGTCGAATGAAAACCCTTGACCAATTGAAGGTGAAGATTTTTGCGGACGGGGCTGATTTGGACGCCATTCTGGAATTGCACCAAAACCCCCTTATCTCCGGCTTTACTACCAATCCAACTTTAATGCGCAATAGTGGTGTTTCGGATTACGAAATGTTTTCCCGGCAGGTTTTGGAGAAAATTGAAGATCGCCCGGTTTCATTTGAGGTGCTTTCGGATGAATTTGAGGAGATGGAGCGCCAGGCGTATAAAATTGCATCCTGGGGTAAAAACGTGTTTGTTAAAATTCCTGTAACAAACACGCGGGGTGAAAAAACATTGGAGCTGGTGCGCCGCCTGGCAGGAGAAGGGGTGCAATTGAATGTGACAGCCTTGATGACGGTTGAACAGGTTCGGATTGTTTCGGATGTATTGAAAGATCAAGCACCCGCTTATATTTCGGTGTTTGCTGGCCGCATCGCAGATACCGGGCGCGACCCGGTGCCGTTGATGAAAGAAGCGGTAGAGATCATGGCCCCCTACCGCAGCCAAGAGTTAATTTGGGCCAGCCCGCGTGAACTGCTGAATATATTTCATGCGGATGAAATTGGCTGTCACGTGATCACTGTGACCAATGATATTTTAAAAAAGCTTGCGTTTGTGGGCAAGGATCTGGATGAATTTTCGCTTGACACAGTGAAAATGTTCTATTCAGATGCAAAAAAAGCAGGCTACCGCCTGTAAGTGTATGATTTATGAATTGGTGTGCGGTTTGGATTGGGAAAGGCCTGGTTACAGGTTCTGGTAAATAACATAAAACGAATTATTTGAGCCCGACTGCCAGAAAAATGCTATTTGCCGAAGAAAACAGAAAGCGCCTGTGGAATAAAAATAAGGATCGCGGCGCCGAATACCAGGTAAGGGCCATACGCTGTGAAAACGCTCATTGTTTGGTAGCGGCGGGTGACGATCAAAACCAGTACAAGCACCAGGCTGGCAAGCCCGCCGACAATGACGCCAATTGCCAGTCCGTACATGACCAGCGGCCAGCCGAGCATCAGCCCGATGACGCCCGAGATGGTGACATCTCCGAAGCCAAGAGCTTCTTCTCCATCGTCGTGGCCCAGTTTTTTGGCACGGTAGCGGGCGAACAAGGTTCCCAGCCAATAAAAGGTAAGCATGACCCCGCTTCCCGCAAGCCCGCCAATGATGGCATTCAGAAGTCCGTGCTGAAGGCTGCCGGTAAGCAGCCCCAGAATGGCTCCGGCAAGGGTAACTACATGCATGATGATGTGGTGTTCAAAATCAATAACCACTACCATGCCGAAATACGTCAGCACCAGCAGACCAAGCCAATAACCCAGATGGGCTGGGGGATTGGACCAGAGCGCAGCGGAAAGCACGATGCCAGCCAGTAGGACAAAAAGTGTGCGCAACGAGCGTAACTTGCCGCAGTTGCGGCATGGAGAGAAAAACAGGTAGTCTTTCCAGGTGTATGTGCTGCTGCAGGATGAGCAAGTTGGGCGGGCGAGCTGGCGCTGGATAGGCAAAACGTCTGAAAAGAAATTAACCAGCAGGCCAGCAATGAATCCAAAAACTAGTGAGATTGTCATGTTCATGATGGAATGATTATACCTAATTTATTTTTTCTTTGAGAAAGCCAGCGGGTATTCTTGGCGAAAGCTGTTTTCTGGCTTACAATTTGGAAAAGGAAACGGGAGCAACTATGGAAAAATTTATCATCGATGGTGGGGTGCCATTAAAAGGCGAGATGACCCCATCTGGAAATAAAAACGCAGCACTGCCCCTGCTGGCGGCCTGTCTTTTGACGGAAGAGCCAGTGGTATTGCACAACGTACCAGAAATTCGAGATGTGGTTGATATGCGACGAATGCTGGCGAGCCTGGGCGTTGAATTGGAAGATTTGGGAAATCGTTCCTGGCGAGTGACTGCCAAGCAGGTTCGACCGTCAGATCTTGACCCTGATCTTTCAAAACGCATTCGCGCCTCGATCCTGTTGGCGGGGCCGATGACCGCTCGCGCGGGAGGCTTGATCCTGCCTCCGCCTGGCGGAGATGTGATTGGCCGGAGGAGGGTGGATACACACATTTGGGCATTACGCCAGTTGGGCGCGAAAGTAGATTATGACCGGAAGTTTGAGTTCAAGGCACTCGCAGGACTGCACGGCGCAGATATTTTGCTGGATGAGGCGAGTGTGACAGGTACTGAAAATGCCATCATGGCTGCGTCGCTGGCGAAAGGTACCACGATATTACGCAACGCTGCATCTGAGCCGCACGTGCAGGAACTTTGCAACCTGCTGAATGTTCTGGGCGGAAAGATAGATGGAATTGGTTCGAATACTCTGCACATACACGGTGTTGAGCGGCTGCATGGCGGTGAATGCACTATTGGTCCAGATTACCTGGAAGTGATCAGCTTTGTGGGGGCCGCAGTGGTGACACGGGGGAGTATACGAATTCGCAATGCTGGCGCGCAGCACATGGGAATGATTTTGATTGTGTTGAACCGGCTGGGTGTGGACTGGAAGGTGGATGGGGATGATATCGTTGTGCCTGCTGACCAGAATTTGGAAGTGGAACCAGACCTGGGAAATGCCATCCCGGAAATCAAGACCAACATTTGGCCAGCTTTCCCAACAGACTTGATGAGCATGGCGATTGTGATTGCCACGCAGGTGAAAGGCAGCGTACTGTTTCACGATTGGATGTATCCGAGCCGGATGTTTTTTATTGACAAGTTGGTAAGCATGGGGGCGCAGATTGTGTTGTGCGACCCACATCGCTGTATTGTGACCGGCCCAACCAGGCTCTCGGGTGAAAAGGTGGAGAGCCCTGATATTCGAGCTGGGATGACACTGGTTTTGGCTGCCCTTTCTGCCAACGGTCAATCGATTATTCGTAATGTTGGTCAGATTGATCGGGGTTATGAAAACGTGGACGGGAAACTGCGATCATTGGGCGCGAGGATTGAAAGGCAGATTGAAAAATAGATTTATCTGACAAGTTTATTTATGTGGTTACAAAATATCCGCGGGCGAGTGGAAAGTTGTTGAAAACTGTACCCGACGCGGATATTTTTTTGTAATTAGTCTTTGTGAATTTACCTGAACTTGAAGAATTTCAAGGTCCAAGAATGACGGGGGGTTTGTTCAGGTACACACGAATGGTGGTTTTATCTTTGTTGGATTGGGTAAAAGTGCCAGTGTAGAGCTTTTTATTAGGTATCTGAATAAAATATGAGTAGCGCGCCCATAAAATGGTCATGACCAGGTTATTGCTGACCGAGTTGGAATAGGTAATGGGCTGTTCGCGGGTAAGGGTAACGCCGTTCAGGGTGAACAGGATCATCTTTTCACCGGATAAGTTTTCAATTCGCAAAAAACCGGTGGGCAGTCTCTCGGTATTGCCAGGCGAAAAAGATCCGCTCCAAGGTGTAGGGGTAAAATCCAGCGGAGATGATGGGTCAGGTGTGGAAGATCCAGCGGGAGCAGTAGTTTCTGTAGGTGGGATGGTTGAGGTTGGGCTTGGTACAGATGTGCTGGTAGGGGGCAGGGTACTGGTTGTTACAGCGGTAAGGGTGGTTGCGATCATTGCGACTGAAAGAGCTGAGATGGTGGCCTGCATGTCGGGAGTGGCAACAGGCGCAGGGGCCGGCCCGCAGGCAGTAAAGAGAATTACACATGCGAGAATCAAAACAAGTCGTTTCATCAAACAGAATCCTTATTCGTAAAAAGTCCCGCAGAATTCTGCGGGACCTGGTTTTTAGTTCTGCCCTGCTATTTCAAGAAACTGAGTCAGTGTTTCTTTTAACATCCGTTCTGAGAGCGCACCCACCTGGCGGTGGATAATTTTGCCGCCGGAAATAAAGAGCATGGTTGGGATGCCCTGTACCCCATAGGTTTGTGCCCACTCGGGGTTGTCGTCTGTGTTGACTTTGGCGACAATTAATTTGCCAGCGTATTCCTGGGCCAGTTTATCCAGAATGGGGGCCACCATTTTGCATGGGCCGCACCAGGGGGCCCAAAAATCAACAATAACGGGGATGGCGGATTTTAAGACGGTCTGATCAAAGGCTGCATCGGTTACGTGTAATGGTGTGTCTAGCATAGTATTACCTTTCCAAATTTATAGTGAAATTGTTTTCCCAGGCGTGCTTCCTAGTGAAGGCTGCCCATCTAAAAAAACAGGGTTAATGGATTGATTTATCAATTCTTTTGATGATGAAAGCTTGAAAAAGATACTTTTTCAAGTGGGGTTATACGGTAGACCTGTGTTTTAGATGCTTGTTGGCGAGTATAACACAAACGGCATGTTATAATCTCGGCGCTATGGCAGAATTTTTCTCAAAATGGAAAGATGGATTGGCACGCAGCTCGAAGGCTGCATTTGGGCGTTTGGCCGGGCTGTTTGGCGCGACCGAAATCAGCCCTGACACCTGGGACGAGCTTGAATCGTTACTGATTCAGGCTGACTTGGGATTGGAAACGACTCAATCTGTGCTGGCTGCGCTCAAAACGGCAGTGAAGCGGGATGGGTTGACACGCGCCTCGGAGCTTCAGTCTGTACTCAGGCAGGAATTGCGCTCGCGATTGTCAGCTCCAGCGCCAGAAACCGTTTTTTTAGCAAAACCGGCTGTTATCCTGCTGGTTGGTGTTAACGGCTCTGGAAAGACGACGACAGCTGCCAAACTGGGTCAACGGTTTGTGGGGGAGCATAAAACCATACTGTTTGGAGCAGCGGACACTTTTCGGGCGGCGGCAGTAGATCAGCTGCAAGTGTGGGGCGATCGACTCAAAGTGGAAGTAATTTCTGGCGCGCCAGAATCGGACCCGGGTGCGGTGGCTTACAGCGCCGTGCAGGCAGGGATCGCGCGCGGTATGGATATTGTTTTAATCGATACAGCGGGACGATTGCATACTCGCTTTAACTTGATGGAAGAACTTAAGAAGGTGTACCGGGTGGTGGGTAAAGCAATGGATGGAGCCCCACATGCGGTCTGGCTGGTGTTGGACGCGACGACAGGGCAGAACGCGCTGCAGCAGGCGAAGTCTTTTAAGGAGGCCGTAAAGGTCAATGGTGTCATCCTGGCAAAACTCGACTCGTCTGCTCATGGGGGGATGGCTTTTGCCATCCAGCGTGAACTTGGGCTGCCCATTTTGTTTGCTGGATTGGGTGAAAAGCCCGAGGATTTAACCCCATTTAACCCGGATGCATTTGTGGATGGTATTTTGGGACTTTGATTTTCTCGTGATAAACATGGAGGCAACATGCAGGATTTGATTGGCCGTTTGCAACAGGCAATGGAACTGACTTCGCAATTATTGGTGCGTCTTTGACTTGGTTTCAAAGGAAGCTCAATTAGTAGATCTGGATAAACAAATAGCGGCCCAGGATTTTTGGGACGAACCCCAGCTGGCTCAAAAAATTAGCAAGGGCGCGGCTGTCTTGCGTGACGAAGCGGAATCGTGGCGCAGTTTTGAGCAGCGTATTCTTTATGCCCGGGAATTGGCGGAGATGGGGGATGATTCGCTGCGGGATGAACTCGAAAGCGAAATTGCTGTGATTGAGCGGGATTTGGAAAAGCGCTCTTTTACCGCGATGCTCTCGGGGAAATATGATGCCGGGGATGCCATCCTGGCGATTCATGCGGGCGCGGGTGGGACTGACAGCCAGGACTGGGCGGAAATGATACAGCGCATGTATTTGCGCTGGGCGGAAACTCAGGGGTTTAAGACTGAAATATTAGACCTTACACCGGGCGAAGAAGCCGGTATTAAATCTATAACGATCGCAATTGCTGGAAAATATGCGTTTGGTTATTTGCGCTCTGAGAGAGGCGTGCACCGCCTGGTGAGACTCTCGCCTTTTGACGCTGCGCATCGCCGTCACACAACATTTGCGCTGGTGGAAGTCCTTCCGCAGGTTGCGATGGATAGCCAGGAAGTAGCGATCGATCCGGCAGACGTTAAAATTGATGTCTTCAGGTCATCGGGCGCGGGCGGGCAGAATGTTCAGAAGAATTCAACGGCGATCCGGTTGACACATCTTCCAAGCGGAATTGTGGTAACCTGCCAGAATGAGCGTTCTCAAATGCAAAATAAGGAAGCAGCCATGCAAGTGCTGCGGGCGCGTTTATTACAAATTCAGCAGGCCAAGCAGGAAGCGGAAATTGCTGTGTTGAAGGGCGATTACACCAAGGCGGAATGGGGCAGCCAGATCCGTTCGTATGTTTTGCACCCTTACCAGTTGGTGAAGGATCACCGCACAGATTATGAAGTGGGTAATTCGCAGTCAGTGTTGGATGGGGCATTGAATGGCTTTATGGAAGCGTATTTGCGCCAGCCGGGTTAAAAACTGTTACGAGTTTTCACTGTATATGAATATTGGAATAAAAAAAACACCCAGGGTTCGCTGTTTTCTTGAACCCGGGGTGTTTTTTTTATTGCCGAGTAAGACTGTGGATGTTATGGATAGGGTGTAGGCGGGATGGGTGTTTGTGTAGCTGGTTCGGGGGTATTGGTGGAACCATTGACAATGATCGCGAAGGTGAAAACTGCACCAAACTGCTTGCCGGTATCATCCGCCATTTGCCAGGAACTGGAGTATTTGTCGGGGGCGTTGGGGGCAACCATGTTGAGAGAAAAATCGGTTGTGGTACCCGGGCCGACATTTCGGCGGATCTTGGTTGTATCACTATTAAATAATTCCCCACCCGCATAAGTAAACTTGAAACCGGTGCTCCAGGAGCAGGTTCCGGTATTTTTTATGCGCCAGGTTTTGGTAAAGGATTCGCCAGGGTTCAACCTGGTGTTATTTGGGATGGTCACATCTTGAACCAGGGATGAGTTATTGCAGCCGACTGCGCCAGGGGTGGAGGTTCGGGCTGGGACAAGCGTGCCGGGGGTGCCGGTAGTTGTGACGGCAGCGGTAAAAATTGGTTGGAGCGGAGCTATATAAACCAATTTTGTTGCTGTAGCTTTGGGTTGACAATCTACGGGTGTGTTGGTGATGGTGGCTGTATGCGTAGCGGTGGCTGTTGGGGTGGATGTGCTGGTGGGCTGGGCGCTGGCGGTGCCAGTTTGACCGGCAAAAATTGTAGCAGCGACATTGGTTGAGATGGCTTCCACGCTGAGCTGTGTGGGGGTGGGTGTGGCGTTCGTTGAACCGCAGGCTGCCAGGATAAGTGTGGCAACTGTAAAAACAAAGAGGGTCTTTTTTGAGTAGTTAAGATTCATTTTTTCTCCAATGGTTTAAGGGTACCCCATTAAGACGCATTTAGAGATTGAAAGGTTCCATCATTAGTTTTTTTCTGAGGCCTGATCGGCTGAGTTGTTAATCAACTGAAAGAGCATTGTTGGCTATTACCTGGGCGTACCAAAGCATGCTGTCCTTTGGAATGCGTTGCTGGGTCTGGTAATCGACCCAGATCAGGCCAAAGCGCTTTTGGTAGCCCTTGGCCCACTCGAAGTTATCCATAAGGGACCAGGCGAAATAACCGGCGAGCGGGACGCCCATTTGAATAGCGCGATGAGCGGCGGTGAGATGGTGTTTGTAATAGTTGAGAATATTATTTGTTCTTTTGTTGTTATCAGTTTTCTTTCATGTAAAAAGTGAGCTGACGAACGTAATTGTCGCGGGAGAAGATGTGCTGTGATAAAGCTTCGTCGAGTTCGCTGGTGAGAATAACCTGCTGACTGCCATCTGATAGATTGATCAGTGTGGAAACCCGGTTGGATGAACGCTGGATGACAACTGGCACCTGGCAAAAAGTGAAGGCCAACGAGTTGGATGGCAGTTCCAGGTTTTGGAACTGACCGGTAACATTGATATAGTTGAAATATTCAGGAGCGCTGATCAGTTCATCCTGTGCAACAAAGAGAGAATTAAAAGTGATTTTGCTGTTGTGGATTTGGAGACCCATTTCTACCAGGCGGGTAAGAATTTCTTCCTTTACCTGGCCGGTCATGCCAGGCTGTTTGGCACCCTGCCCGGCGGGTGTGTGTGAGTAGGGATCGGTTGGGAAAGCGCCGTAGGCCTGCGGGGTTTTGTTGTAGCCCAGACCAGCGCGGATATCATAATAAATTTCAAGGAGTGCGCGGGTGGTTTCTTGAGAATCATTTTCCCTGGCGGCGCGCATGCAGGTTTCTTGCACGGCCAGGAGAAGTTTGGCTACCATGTGCCAGTAGATGCTTCCGAGACCTTCGTAAGCGTAAAAAGTGCCAGAACGGCCCGTGAAGGCCTGGTGGTTGAAGATTTGTTCAAAAAGCTGCAGGATTGAGGCAGATTCAGCATCCACCAGGGCCTGGTAAGCGGATCGCTGGCGGAGTTCAAGCAAAGCCTTGCTGAGATCTTTTGCGTTGCGAAATGACCCATTGAAATGATAAGTGCCGTTAACATCTCTGCTGATCAGAGAATTATCGTTATTTTTTACAAGCAGGCTGACAAGCGCCAGATCTTTCACCTGAGTTTGGTGCAAGTTGTTTTTATGCAGAAACCCGGGCAGGTCGCGGTGAGGATAAAGGATATAGCTGTGCTGATCGGGACGGTACAGACGAGATTTTTTGAGGTTTTGTAAAAGAAGCAATGATTCGGATGTGGATAATAAACCTGATGAAAGGATGGAAACCTGGCCTTCGAGCATTTCGGACAAGTGACCTATCTGCGCAATTCCAGCATTGAGAGAGAGAATATTATACGAATGGTATAACGACCCAGCCAGATTTTTACGTAAAGAGTGTTCTACAAATTCTTGCGCAAGATTTAAAAAGGTGAGCAGGGACTGTTTTTCAATGGATGTGAAATCGCCAGAGAAACCGTGCCTATAATACTCAGTTCTGTAAGCGCTGCCGGCCTGTCCGATGGCGTCCATGAACAGCCGGCGGTCGTGAGGGCTGAATGATGAGGCTGCCCTCATGGTGGCTGCGAAGTTTTCCAATGTGGCGAGCGAAGACTGATAAAAGCGGGCGACTTCGTGTGTGATTGCGAAATTGAGATCGGGGGTTTGTGTAAGGATCTGGTTGAGAAACACAATGAAACGCCGCAAGTGTCCAAGCGTGACAAGGGACAAACCTTTGCCTACCAGTGCATTGTTGGCGTCATTCCATTCCGGGCGCTGGGTGTTCATCCAAATACCGCCATCCGGGACAAAATTTGAGAGTTTTGCCAGCAACAAGATGAGCAGCTTTTCCAGCATGTTGACATGCATAACTTGCGGATCTGCCGAGCTGTTGAAAACCAGTTTTCCATCGGTTCCACGGGACTTAACTCGTTCTTCAGCGAGGGTTTCAACCGTCCAGTCAAAATTTATCGTGGCATAGGGGTCTTCCAGCAGGGCATCATAGGGCTTAATGCGATAAGGGACGTTGGCATGGCTGAAAATATTTTCTGTGAGCAGAGTTTCAAGCCGCCCTTGATGAAAGCGGTGAGAAACTTCCAGTATTTTTTGCAAATAAATTATCTGGTGATCGCCCCAATAGCCGATATTTGCCCAAGGGTTATTGGGTTCGGGAATTTCCCATTCAATGCCGCTGCGGGTAATACGATAAGGGTTGTATCCGTCGGCGGTGGTGGCATTGAGAAATATGCACAACATGCTTTCAATGTATTCAGGATAAGAATAGGCAAGCGGCTCCCAGTTTTGGAAGATATCACGCCAGTTTCCCTGGTAGTCAAGCTTTTGAGAGCCATCAGGTTTTTTTATATTGATTGAGAATTTATTCCAGGGACGACTAGGGTCTCCATGCCGCCTGCTAAAGGTGAGCGGCATGTATTCGTGGCAGAGACGCTGCAGGTCGGCTGACGAGGAGTGCGCAGCATGCTGGATTAGTTCAGCGAGGGTGCATTTCTCTGGCAAATTTTCAAAAAATGGGTGAAATTTCTCCGGGAGGGTTTTATTGCGAGTTGTTATGAAGTCAAGCAGGTCTGATTTATCGACACAATCGTTACCGGCAAAAACCCCACCGCGCATACTGTTAAACATAACATTTGCAAAGTGATGGGCGGTATTGAGTCGTTTGGCGGTATGCTGCAAGCCATCTGCACTTGCAATGATCTTGAGCAGATCCAGACTGCTTTTTTCAATATCCTGCTGCAGGTTGGCAATCAATTCCGGAGGGTGTTGTTTTAATTGTTGCAAAAGGGCCGCAACCTGGCTGCCATCCTGGTTCAGGTCCGCAATGAAATGCCATTCTTTTTCGCCAGCGGGTTGAAGGGTGAAACTGGATTGTACGAGATAAGCGCCACGAAGCCCGCAGATGTCGGTTTCCTGTGAAATATCATTGCCAGTGAGGAAGTTCTCGACCTGGAGCGTGGAGAGCAGAACCTGCGCATTGTCCAAACCCACCTGCCAGACGGTGGTAGCCTTAAGAGATTCGCTGGGTTCTGCCAGGTCGGTAAGGGTTGAACTGAGTGTGAACATCGCCAGCCCGCTGCCGGGTTCAAGTTCATTGCGTTTATAGGCATTGAGCAGATTGCTAAATGTGGTTTGCATAACAGCATTGGCGCCGTAGGGCAGAATATTTTGAAGCCCATCAAGGAGTTCGATTTCATCGAGTGCAGTTTCTGAAAGGCTTTTCAGCGCGCTGGTTTTGACAAAGCCAAATTTTTCTGTAGTGCGCCAGGTGGTGCGGAACCTGCAAGCGAGATCGTGATTGATTTCTTCAAAAATTAGTTTATTACCAGAAATATTTTTGTAAATGTTGCGTTCCAAATGGTAGATACCCGAATATCGCGTGGAGAAAGGTTTCCATAGGTAGGTTTTCCCAGCACGTGACAATTTAATAATTGTGAGTGAGCCGGTATCACGATGGCTTTCGGTGATTTTGTCATCGGTGTCATACGGAAAAAGAGCAGAATCGGCATTCATGCGCCCGGCAGTAAGGCCGGTGGTGCTGGAGATGAACAGCCAAT
>JBBRWF010000055.1:0-13528 GCA_038249405.1 Anaerolineales bacterium | reverse complement strand
CCCAGATGTTCGAGCATTTTGCGTACCACGCTCTTGCCTGTGGCGATATTGCCGGTGAGACCGATGATGTATTTTCCGGGCCACTTACTGCTCACGTCTGAGCTCCTTGAGAAGCAATCTCGCTATCCATCATAATAACATTATCATTTTAGTCGCACGCCCCAAGAATGTCAAAGGCTGGAAGAAACTGAGAAGCCCCAGCCTGATATTGACCTTGCGGCACTGAGCGGGTATGATGAAAAGTGCCTCAGGTCGGTTGGACGGTCGCGGCATCGTTTAGCGGTGTCGAGGAAAGTCCGCACTCCAAAGAGCACGGTGCCGGGGAAATCCCGGGGCGGAGCAATCTGCTGGATAGGGCCACAGAAAATAAACAGCCCCGTAAGGGGTGATGGTGAAAAGGTGGTGTAAGAGACCACCGGCGTCCGCAGTAATGCGGGCGGCCTGGTAACCCCCGCCGGGAGCAAGGTCAAGCAGGGATGAGAGACTGCTCGTCTCATTGAGTCCCGGGTAGACTGCCTAGAGAGATGGCCGTCCATCCCTTTATGGGAGGACAGAATGCGGCTTATAGACCGGCCTGAGGTACTAAATTAATAAGTGTTTTGTCATGAGAATGCGGCTTACCTCGCCGGGAACGTGCGAGACGATGTAGACCGGCCTGTGTGGAACGAACAATAAAAAAGCACAAAACCCTGGCGGGTCGCGACCCGCCAGGGTTTTACACTTAGTTTCGTCAAATCTTACGGATTGGTGCCAGGCTGAACCTGGTTCCTGTTGCCCATCATGCCTCTGCCCTGGCCGCGTGCGCCGCGGCTAGTGCCGCCGCCGTCATTCATGGGGCAGTTGGCGTTATTGAAGCCGTTGGCAGTCATGGTTTGCAGCATTGTGTCGGCCTGAGCCTGTGTGAGGAGGCCATCGGTCACAGCTTTGGCCAGTGCAGTTTTGTGGACTTCGGTCAGCAGGGCAGTCACATCCGCTTCCTTAGTGCCTTTGTCAATTGCAATCTGTGACATACTCTTGCCGCTGTCGAAGGCGGTTTCAACTTCGTCTTTGGTCATGCCGAGTTTGTCGGCGAGGGCCTGCTCAACATATTCGTGAACCTGTCCGCCGCCCATCATGCCGCCGCGTTCGCCGCCCATCATTCCACCACGTCCGCCGCCCATCATATTGCCAATGCCATAGGCCGCTGGCAGACCGGCTGCCTGGGCAACATTCGTTTGAGCGAAATAGAATCCTGCGCCAAAGATGACGAGCGCCATTACTACTACAGAACCAACTACCAGAATTTTCTTAATCATTTTGATTTTCTCCTTGAAAGGTTGACCCGGTTTTTTGTTTTACGCGGGTTACTGTTTATAGGATATCGCTCTTTCATAAAGAAATTGTAAAGATAAGATAAACCTTTCACAAAGAAAGCCGCTAAAGCAAAAGAGTTCCGCCGGGTTGGGCGAGACTCTTCAGGCGAAACCTGTTCAATGATGGGCGGTTTAGCGCCATGTGCTGGCATTTTCTTCGCGAGGTTTGGCGGCCATGCCGATGGGTTGGTAGGTGGGTTCAAGCGGGCTGGTGCGCGGCATGCTGTTCTGGGCTTGAGGTTTGGGGTAAGTCTTGAGCATACCGCTGGACAACCCTTGATTCGCGGCCTGGTTGACTCCGTTATAGCGGGCCTGCCCGGGGCGGACAGATGGTTTGTCACCCGCCATTGAGAACAGGCGGTCGCCAGCCATTGAGAAGGTGCCGATGATCAGCAGGCGGATCAGCCAGACCATGATGGCGACAAAGACTGGTACCACTTTGAGCATGGTTTCGCGCGAGACCAGTGCCGAACCCAGCGATGTGTGTTCGTTGATGGCTACCGCCACGCCCCACCAGGTGAGACTGGCATTCATGGCAGCCGCCAGCACCCAGGCGCCGAAAAGGTACCAGACTTCCACCGGTTCCTGCGAGGCTTCTTCCTGGGGTGTGAACAGGCGAGCGATGCCAGCAAAATCGATACCGCAGAAGGCAATCGATAGGATCGTCGCCCAGCGCAGCCCCAAAAAGGTCAGATCTTTGCCGAGCAGGTCAGAGAGGGCAAAATCGGTGGTGGAGTAGTTGAAGACTTCAAAAGCCAGCAGGGCTACCATTAAGATTGCGCCGAATACCGTACCGCGGCGCAGACCGGACTTACGCAGCAGGTCGAGGACTTGGAATGAAGAATTCTGGTTCATGGTTTTTCTCCTTTGCAACAAATGTTCTAATAAACTACATCAATAATAGAACAAAAATTCTAAAAAGTCAATAGGGGAATGTAATGATTTCTGTTAAAGAAAACCCGAAAAAACGCTATACCCAACGCGGCCACAAAATAGGTTCTTTTTCGAGCGGGAAACCGCAATTTTTGGCCGTGGGTATAATATACTGGTCTTATGAGAAACCATTCCCCCGAATTGATTCTGGATGCCCGCGCCTATCTGGGCGAGGGACCTGCCTGGGATGCCGTCAGCGGGCGGTTGTACTGGGTGGATATTGTGGCTGGCAGCCTGCATAGCTTTCAGCCTGAAACTGGCCTGGATCAGGTCTTTGACCTGGGCCAGATGCTGGGCTGTGCAGCACCCGCGCGTGACGGAGGCCTGGTATTGGGTCTGAAGGACGGTCTGGCTGTGTGGGAGCCGGTCAGCGGTGTGCTGACTTATCTGGCGCGACCGGAGACACACCTGCCCGGCAACCGTTTTAATGATGGCAAGTGCGCTCCGGATGGGCGTTTTCTGGTGGGCAGCATGGATGACGCTGAGATCGAGGCGAGCGGCGCGTTGTACTCTCTGGCAGCGGATGGCACGCTCAAGACGCTGGTGAGCGGCGTGCGCATTTCCAACGGCCTGACCTGGAGCCCGGATTACAAGACTCTCTATTATATTGATACCCCCACCCGGCAGGTGGCCGGCTACGATTATGAGCTGGTCAGTGGGGAGATTGCCAATCCGCGCGTGTGTGTGACGGTCCCCGAAGCGCTTGGCTGGCCGGACGGCATGACTTCGGATGCCAGCGGGCGGTTGTGGGTGGCGATGTGGGGAGGCGCGGCGCTGACGGTCTGGGACCCGGTCAGCGGTGCACTGATGGAGAAGATCGACATGCCTGCCAAGAATGTCACCTCCTGCGCGTTTGGCGGGGCGCAGTTGGATGAGTTGTACGTCACGACGGCGCGCAAGGGTTTGAGCGCTGCCGAACTGAGCGCTTACCCGGCCACGGGCGGTCTATTCCGCATTCGCACCGGGCAGACTGGTATGCCAACCTTTGTTTTTGGCGGATAGCGGCGATCAAGCTGAAGCGGAGAACCCAGATTATGAACACACCCGATTTTGTGCCTGGTCTTGAACTGAGCCGCAGTTTTTATAATGAAGCGGTACGGCCGATCCTGGGCGAATGCTTCCCGGGTTTGCAGTACAGCGCCGGGCTAATCGGCAGCGGTTCGGAGGTGTTCGGCTTCGACGACAGCATGTCGAGCGATCACCACTGGGGGCCGCGCGTGATGCTCTTTTTGCGGCCGGACGATCTGCGCGAAAAGGGCACTGCTGTGCGCGAAACACTCAGCCAGCAGCTTCCTCGTACTTTTCGCGGCTATTCCACTAACTTCTCAGCGCCGAACCCGGATGACAACGGCGTTCAGCATTTGCAGGAGGCTGAACACGGGCCGGTCAATCACCGCGTAGAGCTGGACAGCCTGGCGGGTTTTTGGAAAAAATATATGGGGTTTGACCTGGCGCAAGAGCTGACTGCCGCGGACTGGCTGACTTTTCCGCAGCAAAAGCTGGCCGCGCTGCGCGCCGGGGCTGTTTTTCACGATGACCTGGGGCTGGAAGCGGTGCGTGCGCGTTTTGCATGGTACCCGCGCGATGTATGGATCTACCTGCTGGCGGCTTGCTGGGCGCGTATAGCGCAGGAGGAGCACCTGATGGGCCGGGCCGGGAGCCGCGGAGACGAGATCGGGAGCGCGTTGATTGGCGCGCGGTTGGTGCGGGATGTGATGCGCCTGGGGTTTTTGATGGAAAAGCAGTACGCGCCATATCCCAAGTGGTTCGGCACGGCTTTCCAGCGCCTGGCGTGCGCCGCGCAGATGAGCCCAGCGCTACGCAACACACTGTGCGCCGCGGACTGGCAGGAGCGTGAGCGGCACTGGGTGGCGGTCTGTGAGATCGCGGCGCGTATGCACAATGCCCTGGGGCTGACGGCAGCGCTGCCCGAAACAGGCAGAGATTTCTGGGGACGCCCGTTCCGGGTGGTGGCCTTTCACGGGTTTTCCGAGAGGCTGTTGGAACAGATCCGGGATGTGCAGGTGCGCAGTCTGCTCGCCGGACGGTTGATCGGCAGCGTGGACTTGTTCAGCGATAACACTGATCTGCTGGAGAACCCTGGTTTGCGCCCCAATCTACTGAAACTCTATGAGGATTTGTAACACCGCCACCGAAATGGTGTGCGATATTGTCCTGGGGATGTCTGACGGGCTGACGGTGCCCTTTGCGCTGGCGGCGGGTATCTCGGGCGTTGGCGTGGTGGTTGGGGTAAAACCTGCTCAGGTCTGCCCTTCATCCTGTTTTTGTACCAGGTATTGAATGGCTTGATCAAACACAGACTGGTACTGATGGTAGTCTTCGGACTGGCTCAGGTTGATCTGGACCCATTTGCGCATCTTGTTTTTTCCATACGGCTGGAATGGGGTGAAATTCTGATCCACTTCCAATAATTTTTTGACAGTTTGTTCGGGGAGTTTGACGCCGACGCCCTGCTTGTAGAGGCAGATGCACAGATTCTTACGCACGTAATAGGCTGGGAAACCGAACATCTTTCCGGCGCGGACAAAGGGGTGGCCTAAAAGCATGCCATCGAGAACAGCTTTGTGTTCAGAATTGAAATTTGCCATGCTGGCTCCCATGAGAAAAGCAGCCCATCCTGGAACTGGATGAGCTGCTTTTGATAAGCAGATTATTTGACGAGCACGCGGATCTGCTCGTGCATGTAGAGCGGAACATAGTAATGCCCGCCGGCGTTTTTGCCGCTGGAGCCAGAGCCTTTCCAGCCGCCAAAGGGCTGGAAACCCGGCCAGGCGCCGGTGGTGGCGCCCTGCGGGCGGTTGGCATAGGTGACGCCTGCTTCGATTTTGTCGAAGAACCAGTTGACTTCTTCGTCAGAACCGTAGAAACCAGCGGTAAGACCGTAATTGACATCATTGCCAATCTGCATGGCTTCTTCCAGGCTGTTTACTTTGCCAATGGTGGCAATCGGCAGGAACATTTCTTGCTTCCACAGACGGTGGTTGTAGGGCACGTCGATGGCGAAGGTAGGCTCGCAGAAATAGCCCTTGTCAAAAGAACCGCCGGTTTTGGTCTTGCCGCCCGTTAAGAAGCTGCCGGCCTGGCTGAGTTCTTCGGTGAATTCCTTGAACTCGCGGTAGGATGAGGCGTTCATGACGGGGCCCATGTTGGTGGCGCGCGCAGTGGGGTCGCCGATAACCTGCTTTTCAGCGAGATCTTTCAGCCGCCCCAACAGTTCATCGTAAACGGGGGCCTCAACGATGATGCGCGAGGCAGCGGAGCATTTCTGGCCCTGCAGTCCAAAGGCGGAGCGGATGATTCCGATGGAAGCGCGTTCCAGATCGGCATGGCGTGAGACGATGACGGGGTTTTTGCCGCCCAGTTCGAGGATAATGGGACGCACAAATTTGCCATTGGCAAAATCGCGGTACATTTTCATGCCAACATCGAAGGAACCGGTGAAGGTGACGCCGTCGACTTCGGGGCTGCTGACCAGGGCCTGGCCGAGCGTGCGGCCGGGGCCGGTGACAAAATTGACCACGCCATCGGGCAGGCCAGCATCGCGGAAACAATCGGCCAGCAGGCGTACGATCCAGGGGGTATCGGTGGCGGGTTTGAGCACCACGGTGTTACCGGCAGCCAGGGCCGCGCCCATTGGACCACCGCTGAGGGCAAAGGGGAAGTTGAAGGGGCTGATGATCAGCCAGACGCCGTAGGGACGCAGCACCGAGACATTGGTCGATTCATAGCCGACGAGCGGGTCTTTGCCCATGGGGACGATATAGCCGTCATTTTTTTCCATCTGGTAGCAGGAATAAGCGATCAGGTCGGCAGTTTCCTGCACGTCGCCAAGGGCTTCCATGCGGTTTTTGCCGACTTCGAGGCTCATGGCGGCGCCGAGTTCGTAAATGCGTTCTTCGATCAGACCGGAGACTTTGCGCAGCAGTTCAATCCGTTTTTGCCAGGGGGTATGGCTCCAACCGGGGAATGCTTTGCGCGCGGCTTCAAGGGCGAGGTGGGCATGTTTTTCGTTGCCCTTTTGCATGTTAGCCAGAACCCAATCGGTGTTAATGGGGGAACGGTCTTCAAATTTTTCTTCGGCCATTACGTCTTTGCCATCGATGATCATGGCATATTCAGTACCAAACCCGGCTTTAACCTTTTGCAAGGCTGCATCGAATTTTTGATGCAGTTCTTCAGGCGGGTTGAACATGGTTCCATAGGTTAGTTTGAAATCGGTCATAAATTGTCTCCTGGTGAAGATGAATTGAGCCGAAACTCATGAAGTTAGAAAATCATTGACCTTTCAAGGTACATATCTCATTATATTTCAATAATTGAGGAAATTGCCCCCCAGCGTGAAATAGTCATAAAGGCGCAGCTTACGCGACCCACATATTGAAGGCAAACAGGGTGACGAGCAAGCGCATTAATAGAACACAGGCGATGGTCCAGACATGGTCAAAGACCGGGTTCTGACCCCAGCGGGAAAGGGTGACAAACACGGCGGGCGCACCCAGCACATAACGGTGGATGCCCTGGGCTGGCCCGGAGCCCCAGGAAATGAGGAAGACTGCCAGGCTGAGCCAGGCGATTTCGGGATGAGTCTTCAGACAGCGCCAAATAGCAATGATGCCCACAAACATGCCGAAGAATTCGGTGAAATAATAAGCACTGTGCTGGGGGTTTTTGAGAGAGAGCATGGTACGGAATGATTCTGCCCAGCTATAAAAGGAATTACCTATGTCCTGATCAATCCTGCCTAACTTCGGCGCTGTATCGACCTAAAAACCGTCAAACTTTGGAAACTTTCTCGGTAATATGCTTTCTTGATGCATCGAACCCATCAAAGAAACATTTTATCTTGATTATGGTTCAAACAGTTGGGTTGGTCAGTTCCCATTTGAGTACGCCTTCAAGTGGGAGCGTTTATTTTGTGAATTCATTCCATGGCGGGCAACTGGATTTTGGACAAAGACTGTCTATTGGAGTAGAATTATTTTTTTATGATGAAGAGGTGATGGACTTAAATAAAAAAACGCTCCTCCCCCAGAAGGAGCGATCCATATTACAATAACTTTTCACTTCCTTAACAAATACGTCCGCCCTGAAAGTCAAGAAGTTATTGTTATTTGCCGACTTACTTCCTTCATACTATAATGGAAAGAGCGTTGCGTTTGTGCAACAGTTTTGAATCGTTATGCCCATAAGAACTTTTGCCGAAATTTTCACTGACTCCATTAACCTGCACAGCTATTCGCTGGGGCAGATCTGTTTAAATCTCAAGCAGCGCGGTTTCCATGTCAACAAGAGCACATTGATGAGATGGCGGGATGGGCGGACACACCCAAGCTTTGAGAATATTGAAATGATCCGTCATATTCCAAGGGCACTTGGGCTTTCTGAAAGCGAAGCGGGCCGCTTTCTTGATGATGTTGGCCTGGCTCTGGGGTTTAATATCACGACTCCAAAAGGTCTGCATGGCGAGCAGAACCCTTTACAGTACCGCAAACATCTGGGCAGCGATGTACTTTCACCATTTTCTGGACGGCAGAAGGAGTTGTCTGAGCTGCGGAAATGGATTTTGGGCAGGCATTCCGTGATGATAACCGGGCTGGGTGGGGTGGGTAAAACACGGCTGGCACAGGAACTCTTGCGAAGCACATTAACTGAGTTCGCGCACGGCTGCGAATACCTGGAAATTTCCCCTGGTCAAAGCAGCTTGCAGGTTTTGAAAAACGTGGTGTATTTGCTGGGGATGGATTTACCGCCAGATGCGTTTAGCGAAGCCAATCGCGAACTGATACTGGAGAAGAATCACCTGCATATTGGCGGGGTCAGCCTGATATTTTTGGTTGACAATGTTGAAAATGCGGAGCAGGTGCGCTTTCTGGTACGCGCTCTGCCTGAGATTACCTGGGTTTTTACCGCCAGGCGGGCAAGCCTTAAAAGCGTGGGCGTATTTGGATTAGAACTGGAACCCCCGCCCACTGCGGAGGCGATTGAGATTTTCCGGGCTTTTGCGCATTTGCCTGATTCGCAGCGCAGCGATCTGGAAGAAATTGTAGATGTGTTGGGCAGACTGCCGCTCGCGCTGAGGTTGGCCGCCAGCCTGCTGGAAAACGGTATCGTGGCAAGCCCTTCCGCACTGCGTGAATGGTTGGCTGAAAAAGGGTTGCTGAGCTCGCGCTCGCTTGCATCCAATTTGCGGGCACTTTTTGGCCATCTGTTGGAGAATGTGCCAGCGGATGCGCGCTTTATATTTGAAATCTGTGGGGCATTTTCAGGTCGCAATATCCGGATGGCAAACGTCCAGAATATTCTCAAAAAACTGGCTGTCAGGCCTTCGCCTGAGGCATGGTCGGCGTTGGGGGATTTTTCGCTGATCAACTTTCCAGATGAGACAAACCTGGAACTGCACCCGCTGGTGCATGAATATGCCGGGCTGCGCTTACAAAGCAGCCATCATTATGCGGCGATCTGGGAACAATTCAAGGCTGCCTATCTAGAGATGGCTGAAAGCCTGGCAACCTATACAGACGAGTCGCAGCGCGCATACCGCCTGTTTGTACCTGAAGAAGCCAACCTGTTACGGGTGGTGGAAGACTTTTCCAGGGTTTCGGACTGGGCGGGGCTGCGGCGCATGGGGCCGGTGTTGGAGGGTTATTTTTGGCAAAGCAGCAATTATGCTGATTATGAAAGAGTGGAATTGATGTGCTTGCAGGGCGCCCAGAAAAACGATGATTTTTTGTTGCAGGCGCAATCGTATGCCGAACTTGGGTTTTTGAAAATGGTACAGGAAAACCGGGGGCAGGCAGAAGATTTCATGTTACGTTCCCAGGCTATTTACGACAGCCTGCCTGATCAGCGTTTTGGCCAGGCGCGCATCCGCCGCTACCGCTCGATTCTGGCGATTGGCGGGGGGCAGTTTGAGCAGGCTGTGGAACTGCATGAAGATGTAGAAGCCCGCCTGGCGCAGTTAACCAACCCACCTGAAGCCCAGCTGGATGTAGCCAAGTTCTGGCTGCACACGTCCAGAATGGAGGTTTTTTACAGAATGGGGGACCTGGCACAGGCCAAAGTCCAGGGGAGTATTGCCGGGCAGTTTTATGAAAAAATCAACCAGAGCGGCAGCTACCGGGCGCGTGATTTTGGAGTGATCTACGGTGATGTGCTTTTCGGCCTGGGGGATCTGACGGAGGCGATTGGCACCTGGAATAAAATGCTGTTTTTTGGGGATGGTTTGCCTTTGCAGGTGGAAGAAGCAGATGCGCTGTCCCGGCTGGGTTTTGTCAATATCCAGCAGGAAGATATCGAGCAGGCCAAGGCACAGCTTGAGCAGGCCGGGAGAATCTATCTCAAATTTGGGCAGGCGGCGAAATTCAGGCGTGTAGAAAATTTGATCGAGCGCATCGAGACGGTTCAGGAAGTCCCGGGTTTTAGAGAGCTTTTTGAACGCTGGTAGAGCCGAAAACGCGTTTGCATAAGGTTAAGTACGGGGGAAGATATAATATTTTGTTCCGTTTTGAAAAAACAGGGTAATGGCAACGCTTTTCAGCGGGTTGGATTCTGCAAAATTTACGGCAATGGGCAGGATACCAGCAGTTGGGCTGTGCTGAGCGCTGCTGCCGAGAAAGTGGGGCTGGATGATTCATTCAAACGCAGCGAGCAAGAATACGCAGCGAAGATGGGGTATGCCTGGAGTCTGGATGAAAAGAATGATTTGATGCCGGGGGTATCGTATGACATATATCCTATCTTTTAGGTGACTGCGACTTTTCTTCAACCAATATGTTAACAATTTTCATATAATGTAAGCATGGATGTTTATATTTTGGCGAACTGGCCATCCAATTTTATATATACCAAAAATGTGATTAAGTAAATAGGGAGCAAGGAAGAAACCGGTCATTTTATATGCCGGTTTTTGGTTAAGACACTTTACAAAATAGATATTTACGCAGGAAATTTCTTTAAATAATTGGCTGAATTGTAATGAAGGGACAGCCTGAGGTACTCAGAGTTATTTTTTTACTTCAGGTTGTGCAGGGATTGGTTATTGAATTACAGAAGGTTGAAATTTTGATAGCACAAAAAAATTAGCTAAAGAGAGTTGTTATGAAAAATAATACCGCTGCATTTTTAAGTTGCTTTGCCTGCATCATTATTTTGTTGGCTACCTTTTTTTTACAAATAATCCCTGCTCGGGCAGAAACGTATACACAGCCTGGTATTAACAAGGAATTCCAACCAATCTCGATCTCGGCCGGGGGAATTTCTAAATTGGTTGTAACGATTTACAACCCCAATCTGTTGGTCATGAGCCTGTCTTCCAGCGATTATGCCTTTAATGATACGCTGCCGGCAGGGATGTTTTTTTCCTCCCCGGCCAATGTAGTTAATACCTGCGGCGGCACGGTAACACTCATCGGGACTACGCTGACCTTGATCGGTGGATCGGTGCCGGCACAGGTTCTTTCTCCGGGCAGCTGTTCCGTGACTGTGGATGTTACATCAAGCACTCCTGGCAACCTGGTCAATTCCATTCCGATAGGTAATTTGACTGGGACCATTAACGGCAATGTGCTGCATAATCCCACGGAAGCCAAAGCCACCCTGGCTGTAAACCCGGTACTACCTCCCAGTTTGAGTAAAACTTTTGCCCCGAATACGATCTGGGTCGGTCAGAACAGCGTGATGACCCTGCGCCTGAGAAATACGGATACTGGCACAGCTTTGACAAAAGTCTCCATCACGGACAACCTGCCATCGGGTCTGACTATTGCTTCGGCAGCGCCTACTCAATGCGGCGGCACGGTAACCACAACAGCTTCATCGGTCACTTTAACAAATGGAACGGTTCCCAAGCAAGCGGGAACCATCGCCGGAATCTGCGATATCGTAGTTAATGTCACATCCACTACCCCCGGGGTTTATACCAACCTGATTCCTGCCAACTCAATTGTTTCTCAACAAGGGGCCACAAATGCCAGCGCGGCATCCGCGCCATTGAACGTCCAGGCTATCAGTGTTGGTAAAACATTTTCCCCTTCTTCTGTCCAGGTAGGCGGCACGAGCACGCTTACTATCACCCTCAATAATCCAAGCGGATCCGATTATACAAGTGCTGCGATCACCGATAATTTACCCGCGGGCCTGACGATTTTCTCAGCGCCGGCAAGTCCGCAATGCGGCGGTACGGTCACGAGCACGTCGTCATCAGTTACCCTGAGCGGGGGTACCATCCCTGCGGTTCCCGGTTCGTGTACAATTACAGCCACGGTGACGACTGCCATTGCTGCATCCTATACAAACACAATTCCCGCAGGCGCTTTGAGCGCAAAAACATCCGTTGGCAATACGGTTAGCAACGTGCTGGCAGCCACTGCTTACATTGGCGTTTACGGTAATGGGTACGGCCTGGGCGCAAGCAAAGGTTTTAATCCGGCCACGATAGCGGTGGGCGGCACCTCGCGTTTAACCATTAATATTGCCGCACCTGCTGATACCCAGTTAACCAACTTTAACATTTCTGATGCGCTGCCCACGGGTGTAGTGGTGTCTGCAACTCCAAACCCGGTGAAAAATGGCAACTGTCAGGGCGGCACTTTTGCCCCAACGGCAGGCAGCGTGCTTATCACCTATACCGGCGGCACAATTCCGATTGGTTCCACCTGCTCTCTCGCTGTCAATGTCACCAGCAGCATTCCAGACCTGTATACCAACTGGATTTCCCCTGCGAATATTTCAAACACTCAGAACCGAAATACCAGTGGGAATATCTGGGCGCAGTTAACTGTCAGCGGTATTTCGGTTGTTAAATCTTTCGATCCACCCACCGTTAACCCGGGTGGTGGATCGACCCTGACCATCACGCTTGGCAATACAAACCTCAGCCAGCTTGACGGCGTTACTTTTACAGATAAGCTCCCCGGTACTTCACCAAACAATGTGGAAGTTGATTATACAGCGCTGCCTGGCAATCTTCCAATCTGGAGCACTACCTGTGCGGGAGCCAATCTTAGTGTGGCAGCTGATAAACAGACGATCCTGGTAACGGATGCAACTGTTCCGGCGCAGGTGGCAGGTGTGCCGGGCATCTGTACGATTATTGTTGATGTAATTGGTTTGGGCAGCCCGGCTACATATACAAACACGATCGCTAAGAATGGGGTTTCAGGTACAGTACATGGCACTTCTGTAGTTGTTACCAACCCTTCGGCGGCGAGCAGTGATCTGACGGTTAACCCAATCACGATTTCCATCAATAAGGGGTTCAGCCCGGTAAGCATTTCAGGTAATTCAAGTTCAACATTGTCTCTTGAATTAACCAATCCGCAAAATACCCTGTTGACTGGCATTGCTTTCACTGATAATTTACCGCAAGCTCTTACCGGTCCTGTGGGCGGTATGATGGTTGCGCCGGTGCCGAATATTTCACTTGGAACCTGCGGGGGCAGCCTTGTTGCGCCTGCGGGGGCAAAAACAATATCCTACAGCGGCGGCAGCCTGCTGGCAAATTCAAAATGTACAATAACCTTAAGCGTCACAATGGATGTTGAAAACAACCTGACCAATACGATTGAGATTGGAGAGGTTACCACCAGCAACGGCGCATCCAACCCGCAAAAGGCGGAAGCGTCTTTAACCAATCTGCCGGGTGTCAGCATCAGTAAAATCTTCAACCGGAACCCGATTTTGTTTGGTGAAGTTTCAACATTGACATTCACCATTCAGAATACGGGGAATATTTCGTTAACTGGCATGGGCTTCTCGGACACTTTCCCTGGCAGTCTGGTAATAGCGCCAACCCCTAATGCCAGTACAACCTGTAATCCTTCGGCGGGTGGTACGCCCGTTCCTGCAACGCTTATCGCAGAGTCTGGCACCGATATCATCTCCTTGAGTGGCGGCGCGGTGGTTGGTCTGGCATCCTGCACTGTGCAGGTGGATGTGACCGGCCCGGTAGGCACTTATGCGAATGTGGTTCCCAATGGGGGTCTCTCGGCGCTCACCCCCGGCGGCGCAACAGTGAATAATTCAGAACCAGCTGCGGATACACTGGTAATTAATGCGGTGGTTCGCCCTGCGGTGATCAGCAAGCTATTCTCGACCAATCCGATGCTTAAGAATGGCACATCCGCGCTAATATTTACGATTATCAATCCGCATACGGCTCCAAATATAAATGTTGTGGCACTAACCGGGGTTGGATTTACAGACACTTTTCCTGCCGGGCTTGT
>JBBRWF010000054.1:0-13695 GCA_038249405.1 Anaerolineales bacterium | reverse complement strand
GTTTTCGTTAAACGTTTGCCCGCAAATGGAATATTTTGAAGGCATTATCCCCTGCGGACTCACGGGTGAGGCAGTGTTGGCGCTGGCCGATATTTTGTCGCCTGTCCCGCCGATGAAACAGGTCAAGACCGAGGTGCTTCGCGCTTTTGGCGAAACCTTTGAATATGAGGTTTGCCCCAAAGAATTGTTGGCCTGGCCTGAAAGATAAAGTACTTAACAGCAGGTGCTTTGAGACACACAGTCTTGAGAAACGCTGTTGGCCCGGCATTCGGCAAAGCAAATCAGCAAGCAAGGAATACTCACATGGGGTAAAATAATTGACCGCCCGCGCACTGCGTGGGCAACACCCGTTATCCGGTATCCCGGAAGGATTTAATGTGTTCGAAATTCTATTCCTAGGCACTTCCGCCTCCGCCCCATCTGCCCGTCGCGGGCTTTCGGCGCAAATCGTCAAACACGATGAATACCGCTTCCTGATCGATTGCGGCGAAGGCACCCAACGCCAGATACTGCAATCGGGAATTGGCTTTAAGCAACTTACCCGTATTCTGCTTACACACGGCCACCTCGACCACATCCTGGGGTTGGGCGGCCTGATGTCCACCTTTTTACGCTGGGAAGCCATAGAAGAATTGGAAATATTCGGCGGGAAAAGCGCCCTTGAGCGCGTGCGCACCCTGATCAATGACGTGGTCTTGCGCGGCACAACCCCGCCCATGTCGCTGCATTTCCGCGAGATTGGACCAGGCATCCTGTTTGAGACGGACGATTTCACGGTAACTGCCTTCCCTGTCAGCCACCGCGGCCCGGACTGCCTGGGCTACCTGTTCGAGGAAAAAGCGCGCCGACCCTTTTTGCCCGAAAAAGCGACTGAATTGGGCGTACCCTTTGGCCCGGAACGCGGGCTGCTCGTGGCAGGTCAGACCATCACCCTGGCGGATGGCAGCAGCGTGAGCCCCGAAGATGTACTCGGGCCGCTGCTGCGCGGCACCAAGCTGATGGTTGTAGGCGATACAGGCCGCACGGATGACCTGCTACAGGTTGCGCAGGGCGCGGATGCGCTGGTGATCGAATCGACCTATCTGGACGAAGAAGCTGGTATGGCCAGACAGTTTGCGCACATGACGGCGCGCGGCGCGGCAGAACTGGCGGTAAAAGCGGGCGTCAAGCAATTAATCCTGACGCACATTTCACGCCGCTACCGCGAAAAAGATGTGCTGGCCGAAGCGCAGTCGGTCTTTCCGAATGTCGTCGTGGCGCGCGACTTTGACAGCTTCCCTGTAAAGCGAGAAGCATAAAAAGCAAAATGAAAAAGTCCTCCGATTTCGGAGGACTTTTTTCGTTTTAGATCCAGGTCGGTTCTGTGTAAGTACCGAGTTCCTTGCGCATCACGCCGATCATTTCACCAAGCGTGCAGTAAGCACGCACGGCATCCAGAATGTAGGGCATGCTGTTTTCCGTTCCGGCACAGGCGATGCGCAGGCGGTCGAGGGTTTGTCCTACACGCCCGGGGTCACGCTCGGCTCGTACCTCCTGCAGGCGCGCCAGCTGGCGCTGATAGCCTTGTGGGTCCATAACCAGGATCGGCACAGCCGGCGCTTTGCCTTCGGCGTAGGCATTCAGGCCGACGATACGGCGCACCCCCGAGTCAATCTCGCGCTGGTAGCGGTAAGCCGCGTCTGAAATCTCACTCTGGAAAAAACCCTTATCAATCGCTGGCAGCACTCCGCCCAATTCCTGGATCCGGCGGAAGTAGTCATAGGCCTGAGCTTCGATATGATCGGTCTGCGCCTCGACAAAGAACGAACCGCCCAATGGGTCCACTGTGTTGGTCACGCCCGATTCTTCAGCAATGATCTGCTGGGTGCGCAGCGCAATCGTCACTGCATGTTCGGATGGCAGCGCCAGGGCCTCGTCCAGGCTGTTGGTGTGCAGCGACTGCGTACCCCCCAGCACCGCGGCCAGCGCCTGCAAGGCCACTCGCACCACGTTATTTTCTGGCTGCTGGGCTGTGAGCGAAACGCCGGCGGTCTGCGTGTGAAAGCGCAAAATCCACGAGCGGGGATTTTTGGCACCGAAAGTCTCGCGCATTTCGCGGGCCCAGATGCGGCGCGCGGCGCGGTACTTGGCAATTTCCTCGAAGAAATCATTGTGCGCGTTGAAGAAAAACGACAGGCGCGGCGCAAAATCATCCACGTTCAGCCCGCGTCGGATGGCCCAGCGCACATATTCCATGCCGTCCGCCAGGGTGAAAGCAAGTTCCTGCGCAGCAGTTGAACCTGCCTCGCGGATATGGTAGCCGCTGATCGAGATGGTATTCCACTGCGGCAGCGTGGCGGCGCCGTATTCAATGGTATCGGTCACCAGGCGCATGGAGGCTTCGGGCGGGAAGATATATTCTTTTTGGGCGATGAACTCTTTGAGGATATCATTCTGCGTGGTGCCGCGCAATTGGTCGGGGCGCACGCCTTGTTTTTCAGCGGCGGCGATGTACATAGCCCAGATGATGGAGGCCGGGGAGTTGATGGTCATGCTCGATGAAACTTTGTCGAGCGGGATACCATCGAGCAGGATTTCCATATCTTTCAACGAAGAAATCGCCACGCCGCACTTGCCAAACTCGCCTTCGGCTTCGGGCGAGTCAGTGTCGTACCCCATCAGCGTTGCCAGATCGAATGCAATCGACAGGCCGGTCTGGCCCTGTTCCAGCAAGTACTTGAAGCGCTTGTTGGTCTCCTCAGCGGTGCCGAACCCGGCAAACATGCGCATGGTCCAGAGTTTGCTCCGGTGCAGGGTGGCATGCACCCCGCGCGTGTAGGGGTATTCACCCGGCAGGCCGAGCTCCTTTTCATAGTCCAGATCGGGGATGTCGGCGGGGGTGTATAGCCGGTTAATGGGCTCAGATGAGCTGGTGATAAAAGAGTTGCGGCGCTCTGGTAGGGAAATCAGTGCTTTCTTAAGACCAGTCTCCTGCCATTTGGTCAGCGAATCTTGAAGTTGGGCAAGCTTTTTGCGATCATACATAGGCTCTCCTCTCCTTTGGCGAAGGATGTGCGCTAATTATACCTGTTCTGGGTGGGGGAGGAAAAAGTCGGGAGGCAAAATATTAAGACGAGAAGTGACAGTCATCTTTAAGATGACTGTCACCCGGTCAGCAATAGGGCCTTCTAATTTCTGGTATACTACCTCCGAATTATTCAACAGGAAACCCGTATGCCACGCTTTGAAATCGATGTAGACCCTTGTGACCACATTACCGCTGATGCCATTGGTGCGCCTGGCCAGCGTGTCTTCTACTTGCTGGCCTTCCAGGCCGCCCGCACTGTAACCGTCATTATCGAGAAAATCCAACTCCAATCCCTGTCGGTTGGCATTGAACAATTTCTCGCACAGCTTTCTGAGAAAGATCCCGATCTGGACGAAGCCTCAGCAGATTATAACGATGAGCACATGCGCATCAACCCGCCGGTTGAACCTGTTTTTCGGGCCGGTGAAATTGGTCTGGGTTATGATAAAGACCGCGATCTGGTGGTGCTGGTGACCCGCGAAATCTTGCTGGATGGCGACCTGCCCGAAGATGCGGCTGTGATTCGTTTCTGGTGCACCCGCTCGCAGGCGCGCGCGCTTTCGCGCTGGAGCGTGGAAGTCGTGCGGCGCGGCAGACCGTTTTGCCCGCAGTGCGGGCAGCCAATGGAACCCGGCGGGCACTTCTGCCCCAAAAAGAACGGCTACAGACACTAATAAAATGACCCTGAAGATCTCCTTTCAGGGTCACAATTAAAATATGGATGATTTAGAGTTTTTACATAAGGCATTTGCCAGCGGCACACTGGAACTCAAGGGACAGTTTACCCTGGGGTCAAATTATACTTTTCTGGTGGATGTCACCCACCAAGAACGGGTGATCCAGGCTGTTTACAAGCCGCAGAAGGGTGAGCAACCGCTGTGGGATTTTCCCGAGAACACCCTGGCGGGTCGTGAAGTGGCAGCCTACCATGTCAGCCAGTCATTGGGCTGGGGGCTGGTGCCTTACACCATCTTCCGCGATGACGGGCCTTACGGACCAGGCTCGCTGCAGCAGTTCATCGAATACAATCCCAACTACCACTACTTTAATTTCAGGACTGCCGACAAAGACAAGCTGCGCCCGGTTGCGCTATTTGACCTGCTCACCAACAACGCCGACCGCAAAGGTAGTCACGTCCTGTTTGAAAAAGGCACACGACATCTGTATGCCATCGATCACGGGCTGTGTTTCAATATCGCTGACAAGCTGCGCACCGTCATCTGGGATTTTGCCGGGGAAGCGGTGCCCGCTGAATATCTACCAGCCATCCAGACCCTTGCCATGCCTTCTGCTGAGCTGGCAAATGAGCTTCTGCGCTATTTGAACGGGGATGAACTCAGCGCCCTGGCGCTGCGCGCCGAGGCATTGGCGGCAGACAGCACCTTTCCAATGCCGCCTGAAAATCGACGGGCTTTTCCGTACCCCCCTTTATAATTGGTAGCTATCTCGCATTCCCTATCGAAAACTGTAACGATAAACCGCCACACAGGAGTCCATCATGCATTATAAAATCGCCATGCTCGGCTTTGGCAACGTCGGCCGCGCTACTGCCGAACTGTTTTTACGCAAACAAGCCGAACTTGAGGAAACTTACAATATCACCTTTAGCGTGACCGGCATAGCGACCGGCTCGCGCGGGCGCGCCATCAACCCGGCTGGGTTGGATCTGGCAAAAGTGCTGACGGCCGTTCAGAGTGGGCAGAGCCTGGAGCAATTCAGTAGCGTTCCAAACAGTGACACGCTCGAATTCATTAAAAAGAGCGGCGCGGATGTGTTGTTTGAGAACAGCCCGGTAAACTACGCAACCGGTCAACCGGCGATTGACCACATCCGCTGCGCGCTGGAACTCGGGATGCACGTGGCGACTGCCAACAAGGGTCCGGTGGTATACGCCTGGAAGGAACTGAAGGCGCTGGCTAAGAGCAAAGGACGCGAGTTTTTCCACGAATCGACAGTGATGGACGGCGCGCCGATCTTTTCGCTCTTCCGCGGGGCACTTCCGGCGGCGCAACTGCTTGGCCTGCGCGCCATTCTGAATTCGACCACCAACCTGATCCTTTCGCGCATGGAAAACAGCGAGAGCTTTGATGAAGCCGTTAAATATGCGCAGAAGATCGGCATCGCCGAGACCGACCCGTCCGGCGATGTGGACGGCTGGGACGCCGCGATCAAGATTGCCGCACTGGCAACCGTGCTGATGAATATTCCAGTCAATCCGGCTTCGATCGACCGCACCGGCATTCACGGTATCAGCCCCGAGATGATCGCTGAAGCGAAGGCGCAGGGGAAACGCTATAAATTAATCTGCACCGCAGAACGCAATGGCAGCAGCATCCGCGGAAAGGTCTCCCCTGAACTGATCCCGATGACTTCGCCCTTCTACAGCGTGGAAGGAACCACATCCATCATCCAGTTTCGCACCGATGTGCTGGGCGACCTGACCCTGATAGAATCAGACCCTGGTCCCCACACAACCGCATACGGCTTGCTGGCTGATTTTATCAATGCAGTGAAGTAAATCAGGCTGTGCGGTAGTAGCCCACGTCCACAGAATATACACGACCTTTTTTGATGACTTGCTTGACAAGGTTGGTGCCAAAACGATAACCAAGATGGCGGTAATCCGGCACGGAGAGTATCAGCAAATCTGCCTGTTTGCCCGGCTCTATCGAACCAACCTTATCCGCCATGCGGATGGCGTGCGCTGAGTTGATGGTGGATGCGGCAATAGCCTGGGCCGGGGTGAGCTTGAGGGCACGGCAGGCCAGCGCGATCACAAACTGCATCGATTCATTCCAGGCGGTTCCGGGGTTGCAATCGGTAGCCAGCGCAAGGAACCCGTTGGCATCCAGGATTTTCTGAGCCGGTGTATATTGCAGTTCACCCAGGCCAAAGGGAGTGCAGGGCAGCGAGACCGCCACCGTATCAGAACTGCCCAGGGCGGCAATATCCGCGTCTGAGGTTTTGACCAGGTGGTCCGCCGAGGCTGCGCCCAATTCCACCGCAAGGCTGGCGCCGCCCAGGTTGTCAAATTCATCAGCGTGGATTTTTAGCGGAAACCCCAATTCGCGCGCCTGGGTGAGTATCTGGCGCGATTGAACCAGGTCAAAGGCTTTGGTTTCGCAAAACACATCCACAAAGGGCAGCCCACGGCCGGGGGCATGCACTTCCCACCAGGCACGCACGATGGGCAGCATGGTTTCGCACACCAGGTCAACATAGCCCTGCGGGTTGTCTTTGAACTCGGGCGCAATGGCGTGCGCACCCAGGAACGTAAAGGCCAGGTCCAGGCGGCTTTCTTCTTCGAGCGCAAGCAGCGCTTTTAACAGGCGAAGTTCGGTGGCGGTCTGCAATCCATAGCCGGTCTTGGCTTCCACGGTCGTGGTACCGTGCGCAAACATGCGGAACAGGCGAGAACGGGTTTGCGCGATCAAGGTTTCAATACTCGCCGTGCGGGTAGAGCGCACCGTGGATAGGATGCCGCCGCCAGCTGCCAGGATATCGAGGTACTTTGCGCCTTCCAGACGCATCTCAAACTCTTTGGCACGATCTCCACCCCAGATGACATGCGTATGCGGATCGACAAAACCCGGCATCACCACGCAGCCGTAGGCATCCTGCATGGGCTCATTGGGGTGTGCGGCGCGCAGGTCAGCGGTCTTACCAACTGCCACGATTTTTTCATCGCGAATCAACACGGCACCATCCTCGATGACGCCGAGCTGTCCCAGGCTGCGGCCGCGCTGCGGGCCGCCGGATATGGTCAAAAGTTGAGCGGCTGAATGAATTAACATGGCAACTCCCTACTCTACCAGATCAATGGCTGCTTTTCCCGGAACATCGAGCCCATCCAGCAGCTCTTTGGTTAACCGGGCAAGATCGCGCACCGCAGACTCAAAAACAGCCCTATTGGCGCGCGAAGGTTTGCGGTAACCGCTCACCTTGCGTACATACTGGAGGGCGGCTTCGTACAGTTCCTGCTCCGAAGCAGGCCCGGCGGACTGGCGCAACTGTTTAATACTGCGGCACATATAAAACTCCTTCCAACATCCCGCAAAACAGGCTCAGCGCTGCATTTTTCTGAGCCCTAGCAAGGCAAACAGGTAAAAGACTGTGGCAAACCCGGCTACCACCGGGAAACCGAAAGCCTGGTACACAAAAACTGCCAGCAACGCGCCAATGCCGCGCCCAATAGAATGACCGGCCAGGTTGAATGACATCACCGTGGCGCGCGCGCCGGGCATTACTTCGGTCATCATGGGCACATGACTGACCATCACAAACTCGAAGGTAATATAAAAGAAAAACAGCCCTATCAGCGCGCCAGGCTCGCTGCGTCCTAAAAAGGGCAGGGCGATGGATGAGATGGCACTGGCCGCCAACCCCAACCCCAGCGCACGCGGCTTGCCCAAGCGGTCGGTAAAAAGCGCCACCAGGCCCTCACCGCTCAATTCAGAGAGCCCAATCACGGCCGAAGCCGCACCCAGGGCAGCAATTTTGAGCGCAAACCTGTCTTCCAACCATACGCCAAAGATCAGGTTGACCATTTCGTTGGCAGCACTGGCCCACAGGGCAATACTGATAGCCGACAGCGCAGTCGTATTGGTCAGCACCGCGCGGAAATTGGCCCATGGACCTCTAGAAGGTTCGTGGTGCGGGTCTTCGCCAGGCAGCATCCACCAGATCAACACAGCCATGCCCAGCCCGAGCACCAGCAAAAGCGGGAATGGAGCAGACCAGCCAAAGCGCGAGATCAAGAGTCCCATCAACGGAATACCGCCGATAAAAGCCAGCGACCAGCCCATTTCGGTAACGGAGAGCGCCAGTCCACGCTGCTGGTAGGGCACCCGATCACCCAGATAAGCCTGCATGGCCGGGTCAAACAGGTATTTGCCGATCAGGCTCAGGATCAGTGCAGCGCCCAGCGTAAACAGCGAGGGGTGAATAACCACCAGCCCGGCTGCCAGGCTGAAGATGAGCGCGCCAGCCAGCATGCCGAATTTTCTACCGCGAGAGTCCGCGATGGACGAAACAAACGGTGCAAACATACCGATAAACGAACGCGATGAGACAATCAGAGAGATGGTGGTGATATCCACGCCCAGCCCGCGCGCAAATACACCCAGAAAAGGATATGCCATGCGGTGCGCTGTGTTGAACACAGTGCGAATAGCGGTAAAGGCGGTAAGCTGGGTGCGAAGACGCATGTTGAGTGCTTAAAACACCGCCCTAGCGGGCGGTCTTTTGGCTTGAGTTTGATTTTTGTGCAACCAGCATCCACCAGCGCGTCAAGAAATACGCCGCCAGCCAGCTAAGCAGGTTCAGTCCAACAAAAAAGCCAATGATGTCGTATTTGCCAGAATTGAAAATAGGTGAGGGCGGCGGGTGCATGATGTTGGCGGCGCTGGCAAACAGGATCCGCAGGACAATAATGTAAGCGATGTTCGCGGCAGAAGCCAACAGTTTGTTGGAGATGATCCAGAGACCCAATTGCAGCAGGACACCAACTACTGCGAAGGTAATTGCTAACCGGAAGCGAGGCTCCGCCAGGAAAAGCCCATTCCAATTAGACTCCATCGCCCACAGCGAAAGCGGCAGGTAGGTGATCCAGAATACGACACCTGTACGTCCAAGCGCCAGCGACCAATCGTGAAAAAAGTCTTCGCGCGCAGAGAGCGCACCGCCATAATGCGCCAGAAGTCCCAGCGCGCCCGCCAGAGCAGCGGCAATAAAGGCGATTTCCGCCGTCAGAACCCAGGCACCGTGCAGGTACACCAGGCGCACATTGGAACCGAGCGCTTTCTCTTGCGGGCCGAACAGGGTGGCAATTAAAATAATGGCGATCACGCCGAACAGGAAAACCAGGGGGGAGGCTTTTGGCTTGGTCATGGGCTGAATTTTACCCGAAAACAGGCATTAAAAAACATTAACCACAGAGCAAGCCGGGGCAATCGCATTTCAGGGTCTGACGCAGGCAGAGGTTTTTTATGCTTCTGCACGCATCCCCGGCGAGCTTAACGGCTTATTAGCCGTCTCACGGCACAAGTATTCAAGATCTATACAATACCTGCAAACTATCTACACAATTTCTTGAAATAAGCATGCTATTATCCAGATAGTTCACATAGGAGTGTGCTAATATGAAAAAACTTTGGAAATGGGTTTTAGGGATTTTTATTGTTATTGTGATCATAGCCGCGCTGGTGGCTGTGCCGTTTGGTTTACATAAATTCATGATTGCGCGCAGCGGGTTCAACACCCAGGCGCAGGCACAGCAGGGTTGGAATTACAACGGCCCAATGGAACGCGGGGATTTTCACGGAAATGACGGCCAGCAGTATGATGCCCCGCGCGGCTTTGATCAGCGCGGCGGCCCGATGATGGGTGCAGGCCGGTTCAACAATCGTGGTTTTGGGGCATTCGGCTTTGGGCTAATGTTCCTGGGCGGCTTGCTGCGCCTGATCCCACTGGCACTCTTTGGTCTGTTGCTGTACGGCGTGTATAGACTTGGCAAGCGTGATGGTTTGCGCTCAGCACCCGCAGTTATCCCCGCACCTGCAGTTGTTCAATCCGCGCCAAAATCGGCTGGTGAGTCGCAAGACAGCCAGACGCCCCAGATATAACCTGTTTTTTTGACTGTCAACAATTCCATGCTGAATCAATATCCCATAATTGGTGGTATTGAATTAGCAAGACCTGCCTCTCCCCTGTGGCAGGTCTTTTTTTATTAATGCAAGCGGTGCCAACCCCAATGAGCGCGCGCGAGGCTCATTTTCATGGTTCATTTGCCAGATCAGTAAGCCCAAAATATAAAGCGAAAAAATAAGCAGAGCCGAATAAGTGAGGGCGGCAGAACGAAATTATAATATTTGAAACTGGTTGGGAGCAAAAATAATGGAATAATATTCAATCACCAGGGCGGCAAGCATTTCAGCCACGGGCGTCCAGCTCAGACCGTCATCGCTAATGCCATACTCCAGCCGCAGGACAGGTTTATTCCCGCCGGTGCGGTAATAATAGAGTTTCGTGCCGTGAGCGAGAACTTGATCAGCTACTATAGGTGAAATAAGACCATTGTCCATAATTTGCACGATACCCTGGGCCAGGTAAGGCGGGTTTGGTGCCTTTGTTTGCACGGGGGAGCATCAAGAGAACCGGCCTAATAAAACAGCCGCTTTCCCCAAAAACGGAATAAACGGCTATTCTTGATGCACTTTAAAAACAGGGATCAGCGCTTTAGCGTGCGGTACTGCACGCGTTTGGGTGTCTCGACAGATTTGCCGTAGCGTTCGTGATAATCCTGCTCATAGTCTGACCAGCTGCCCATGAAGAGGCGCGCCTGGCTGTCGCCTTCGAAGGCCAGGATGTGGGTGCAGATGCGGTCGAGGAACCAACGGTCATGGCTGACAACCACGGCGCAGCCGGCAAATTCTTCCAGGGCTTCTTCAAGCGCGCGCAGAGTGTTGATATCCAGGTCGTTGGTGGGTTCGTCAAGCATGATCAGGTTGGCGCCTTCTTTCAGCGTTTTGGCCAGATGCACGCGGTTGCGCTCGCCGCCCGAGAGCATGCTGATCTTCTTTTGCTGGTCGGTGCCCTGGAAGTTGAAGGATGAACAGTAGCCGCGCGCGTTGACCTTGCGCGCGCCCAGCTCCAGAATTTCCATACCACCTGCGATCTCTTCATAAACAGATTTTTCCGGGTCGAGCGTGCGGGTCTGGTCAGCATAGGCCCATCTGACGGTCTCGCCAATGCGGATGCTGCCAGAGTCAGGTTTTTCCTGACCGGTAATTATTTTTAAGAGGGTAGTCTTGCCCGCGCCGTTGGGGCCCACAATGCCCACAATCGAACCGGGCAGAATGTTGGCACTGAAATTATCCAAAATCAGGCGCTCGCCGTAGCTTTTTGAGATTCCGTTCATCTCGATGACGATATCGCCCAGACGCGGACCCGGCGGAATGTAGATTTCCAGGTCTTCGCGGTACTTTTCGGTTTCCTGGCTGAGCAGTTTTTCGTAAGCAGTGACGCGCGCCTGGCCTTTGGACTGGCGCGCCTTGGGGGACATACGAATCCATTCCAGTTCACGTTCGAGTGATTTTTGGCGGCGGGATTCGGATTTCTCTTCGAGCTTGAGCCGGCTTTGTTTTTGGTCCAGCCAGGAGGAGTAGTTGCCCTTCCAGGGGATGCCGTAACCGCGATCGAGTTCCAAAATCCAACCGGCGACGTTATCCAAAAAGTAGCGGTCGTGGGTCACGGCGATGACCGTGCCCCTGTATTCGCGCAAATGGTGTTCGAGCCAGGCGACAGATTCGGCGTCGAGGTGGTTGGTGGGTTCATCGAGCAGCAGGATGTCTGGTTCGGTGAGCAGCAGGCGGGTAAGCGCCACACGGCGGCGTTCACCGCCAGAACAGGTGTTGATCGGTGTATCCGCCGGGGGGCAGCGCAGGGCTTCCATAGCCACGCCCAGGTGTGAGTCGAGGTTCCAGGCGTCGACCTTATCGAGCGCATCCTGCAGTTTGGACTGCTCAGCGATCAAGGCGTCGAAGTCGGCATCCGGCTCACCGAATTTGATATTGACCTCGTCATAGCGCGCCAGCATATCCACGATTGGCTGGACCGCTTCGCGGATGATCTCGATCACAGTTTTGCTTTCATCGAGTTTGGGCTCCTGTTCGAGCAGGCCGGTGGTGTAGCCCTTGCTGATGGAAATCTCGCCGACATAGTCCTGATCCACACCGGCCATAATGCGCAAGAGCGTGGATTTACCAGCGCCATTGAGACCGAGCACACCGATCTTGGCGCCGTAATAAAAGCCGAGCGTAATATCGCGCAGAACCTGTTTGTTGGGTGGAACAATGCGCCCAACGCGCACCATTGAGTAAATTACCTGGGTATCGGATGGCATAACGTGATTTTACCTTATGTTAAAACGTGGATTTAGAATAATTTCAATTGCGGCTTACCCAATGCTCTTGGCGTAAACAGCCCGTGAGCCTGGCACCATTGCGGGTCGGGACCTTCCCAACCGTAGATGGCGAAATCTATTTTATCGCGGTCTGTGAAAAACACATCTTCAGATTCGAGCAGTTCGCGCTGGCGCTGCGCACCGGGCCGCGGGCTGATTTTACCCTGCGCATTGATCACACGCTGCCAGGGAACATCATCCGGACAGTTGGCCATTGCACCACCCACCCAGCGCGCGCCAAAGGCTTCGTAATCTTTGAGGCTCAGCTCGCCAGGCGGCGGGATCATGGAGGCTATTTGCCCGTATGTACTGACCCTGCCAGGCGGCACCTGGCGCGCAATCTCCCAGACAGTGTTCTGGTATGACTGTGGGTCGGGAGGAGAGGAGAAACCCATGCCAGGCTCCGTTTATGGGTAGATGCGTTTGAAACGTTCGCAAACCAGGGGCATGTCTTCGACAAACTGCCGGTCAATTTTTGCCAGGACGCGCGTAAAAAAAATACGGTGCGCCGCGCGCCAATAGTCCAGCGTGCGGTCGCCCTCGCCTTCGTCATAAGCCATGGATGCATCCACCTCGTTGTAGGGTTTTACAGTGATTTCGACCGTTTCGACAATGCAGAGCGGTTCATCACGGCCATCCAGCACGATAGTGAGAAAACCAGGGCTGGGCCAGGTCTGACCATCGGCCCCCCATTCCCAGACAGAAGAACAGGTGGCGGTCTTGACGCCGGAGGCGATCAGCGCGCCGAGCTCTTCCGCCATCGTTGGGTCGTCGCCCCAGCCTTCGGCCACAAATTCCCTGCCCAGATAAACTGAATCAGGGAGCAGACTCGCTTGAAATTCTTGCCAGTAAGTCAAAATACGTTCGTTCATCACAATCATGTTATTTTACCTTTGGCCAATCCATCAGTGTCACTTCCGTCAGCAAGCGCGGATTGACGTTTTTATCAAGACGGTCAAGCGCCTTGACCAGATCCACTACCACTGAACGCGTCCGCGAACGGTCCAGAGCATATGCAAGGGTCTCAATTTCTTCTGTGCGGTCAATATTGGTCAGATCGGCCTGGGCGTTGGAGGCCTTTAGAAGCACGTCGCGCCAATAAGAGAGCCAGATGAGCAGGGTTTGCCGGAAAAGGTTTTCTTTTCCGGCATCATCGTCGTCTTTATCCTTCTCTTTGCCTTTGGCCCTTTTCTTATTTTCTTTGTCTAATTTCTCGGCGAAATGAAAGCGCTCGATGCGCCTGGCTGCCAATAGGGAATGCAAATCATCCAGTTTTTCTGTGCGAAAAGAGAGCCCAGTCGTATCACTTTCGAGCCGCAAGGCAAGACCAGGGCAGCCGCTGGAAAGGTGCGCCAACAGGCGCGCTTTTTCTGCGTTCATGCCACGCTCAGCCAGAAATTCTGCAAGATCATCCACTTTTGCCGGGCGCAGGCGCAAGATCTCGCAGCGCGAAACGATGGTCGGCAGCAGCTGTTCGGCGTTATTGGCGCTCAGCATTAATACCGCATAATCCGGCGCTTCTTCCAGAGTTTTCAGTAAAGCGTTCTGCCCGTTTGCATTTGTATCTTCAAAATTCAGGATCATGACAACCTTATAAGGCGCCATATAAGGCTTCAAGGACAGGAACTTGCTGACTTCCCTGATCTGTTCAATCAGGATGTCGCGC
>JBBRWF010000053.1:0-13814 GCA_038249405.1 Anaerolineales bacterium | reverse complement strand
GAAACAAAACGGCATTAAACAACATAATATATACACCGTACTCAATCGTTCAATAGAACAGGACGGTCTAAGCAAAAGTGATGCTGAGAGCATTCTTGGCATTGATATTCAGGCCTTCATCCCTTACTTCGGTGGGGCATTAGCACTTGCCAACAACCAGCATCTGCCAATTTTGACGAAATTACCCAAAAACACTGCCGCAGTCATGATGGACCAGATTTCGCGGGAGATTTTAGAAACTGCGCGACGGGCTCGCGCTTAAGGGAGAGAATACAATGAGCGTAGAATTCAACGATAAGGGAAAATATTTCACCGACATTATCTCAAAAATAGCTATTCCTGCCATCATCCAAACCACCACCCATCGCATCGAAGGGTCTGTTCACGTTCGCATGGATGGGCGTGTAAAAGACGAACTTGATCGCAGCGAGCCATTCCTGGCGGTCACGAATGCCAAAATATTTTCTGACGACGGCTTATTGCTGTACCAGGCAGATTTTATGACCATATCGCGTATACAAATTATTTGGGTGATCCCCAGCGATGATACTGCCCATTCAGGAGACAGACGATGAGCCTCCTTTCTTCTTCAGCATCATCCGGGCTATCTTCCGCAGATTTACTTAAGCTCAAACATTTTGTCATTGAAAGTCTCATCCGCGACCTTGAAGTTGAAAATCCACCACCCGCGCAGCGCGAAGCCTTTGTACAACAAAAGCTGGTTGATATCTTTGGAAAGCTGGGTCCAAAGCTGCCCGAGTCCATGCGCCAACAAATTGCTCAGGAAGTAAAAAATGATGTTCTGGGGTACGGCCCGATCCAGCCGCTTTTGGACGATCCAGATGTGGATGAGGTAATGGTAAATGGGCCTAAAAAAATATATGTGGAAAAAAAAGGAAAATTAATTAAAACCGGGGTTACTTTCGAAAATAACGAACAGGTGCTGCGTGTTATCGACCGCATCATCCTGCCGCTTGGCCGCCGGGTAGACGCTGATTCACCCACGGTGGACGCCCGCTTACCAGACGGCTCGCGTGTGAACGCAATCGTACCGCCCGTTGCCATTGATGGCCCATCCATTACCATTCGGAAATTCCGCAAAGACAAATTGAGCATGCAGCAACTGGTCGAGCTCGGATCAATCACTTCATCCATGGCGGAATTCTTAAAAGCCTGTGTTGTCAGCCGGCTAAATATAATTGTTTCTGGAGGAACCGGTTCTGGAAAAACCACTTTATTAAACGTGCTTTCCAGCCTGATTCCTGAAACTGAACGCATTGTTACCATTGAAGATGCTGCCGAACTTCAATTACAACAAGAGCATGTTGTCCGGCTTGAAACCAAGTCAGCCGACCTCAGCGGTAAAGGTCTGGTGACAATTCGTGACCTGGTGCGTAATGCTCTGCGCATGCGCCCAGACCGCATCATTGTTGGTGAATGTCGTGGCGGCGAAACCCTCGACATGCTCCAGGCTATGAATACCGGTCATGATGGTTCACTGACCACTTTGCATGCCAATACACCTCGTGATGCCCTCTCCCGCACCGAAACAATGGTACTGATGGCGGGCATGGATCTGCCAATTAAGGTCATTCGCCAGCAGGTCTCCTCCGCCATCGATGTAATTGTGCAGCAGACACGGTTAAAAGACGGTACGCGCAAAGTAACAGCCATCACTGAAGTAGCTGGTATGGAAGGCGACACGATTGTTTTGACCGATATTTTCCGATTCGAACAAACAGGTACATCCAGTGATGCAAAAATCGTCGGGCAACTGAAACCCACGGGAATTCGGCCTTTGTTTACACCCCGTCTCGAATCCGCCGGGTTCAAGCTTCCGCCCGAAGTCTTTGGCGCCAACATGAGCGATATGCTCAGACGCCGTTAAAGTTACCAGGGTTAGTGCACCCATAGTCACTCAACGCCGTTTCAAGCTTAAGCAAAATAAACTGCTATTTATGACCGTTCTGGGTATAATGAGAATTAAGATATATTTCACCCGTGTGCGGTAGTTCTTCACCTGATTTCACCGGAAAACAATTATGAGCCTTAAAGTCCAGATCACCCTTCGCACCCGCAAACTGGGAGTTTTGATCCGCGATGCCCGCATGGCAGCACGTAAAACCGTGACTGAAATGGCAAAAGCCATGAGCATTTCATCCGCAGTTTTACGCGCCTATGAAGAAGGCCGCAAGGCTCCTTCACTGCCCGAACTGGAACTCCTGGCATATTACCTCGATCTTCCAGTTCAACACTTTTGGAGCAGTGAAGCATTGTCCAACGATGCTTCGCGCACCGATAAAATCGACCTGATCCAACTATCCACTCTGCGTCACAGGATAATCGGTACCATGCTCCGGCAAAAACGCCTGCAGACCAGCATTTCTCTTAAAGCCCTTTCTTTTGAGACAGGCATTCCGCAAGGTCGCTTAACTTCTTACGAACTTGGTGAGCGCGCCATCCCCTTGCCAGAATTGGAAGCCCTCCTGATGGTCATTGGCGGCCACGTTGAGACCTTCTTTGATCAGAATGGTCCGGTAGGTCGGTGGATGAATGACCAGGCAGCGATTCTGGAATTTCTAAAAATGCCATCTGAATTACGCGCTTTCGTTTGTATGCCAGTTAACCGCCCCTACCTCGATCTGGCGCGCAACTTAAGCCAACTTTCCACCGAAAAATTACGCGCAGTGGCAGAAGGTCTGCTCGATATTACGCTGTAGAAAACATTGTGAAGCAAGCGCCTGCGTGCTCATCTTAGACAATTGCGAGGAACTGCATGCTCTCCATGAACTCAAAAACCCTGACCGCAGATGCTTTACGGCTATATCAGGAAGGTGATTTTGAAAACGCGGCACGCCTCTTTGGCGAAGCCGCGTCTGCTTTTCAGGCGCTGGGAAAACCGCTTGATGCCGCTGAAATGAAAAATAACCAGAGCGTAGCTTTATTGCAAAGCGGAGATGCTCAAGCATCTTTCGAAGCTACAATTGGCACCCCGGAAATCTTTGCAGCCGGCGGCGATTTTCGCCGCGAAGGAATGGCTTATGGCAATCAAGCCACTGCACTGACTGCATTGGGCAAAATGAATGAAGCAGCCAATTCATACCAACAGGCTGCAACTGCACTGGAAAAAGCCGGCGAAGATCAATTACGCGCTAGTGTAATGCAAGCAATTGCAGGCATCCAACTGCGCCAGGGCAAACTGATGCAGGCTTTGCTCTCCATGCAAATTGGCCTGGCCGGGGTTAAACACCCAACAATAAAACAAAAAATCCTCCGAGGTTTATTACGATTCCGAACATGATAAATACTCAATTTGCTATCCGTTCTGCAGTCCAAAATGACCATTCGCAGATCGCGAATCTCATGTATTTTGAGCCCCACGTTCACCGCCACCTGGATTGGCGCGGCCCTCTGGATTGGCTCGGCTCTCAAGAATACTGGGTGCTTGAACAATCAGGTTCAGTCGCCGCCGCCCTGGCCTGTCCAATCGACCCGGACGGAGTGGCTTGGTTAAGGCTGTTTGCTCATTCATCGTTAATTCCGCTGGCCCACGCCTGGGATGCACTATGGCAAAATGCCAAATTATCTCTAGCCGAACGCAGCATTACTGTGGCAGCGATCACCATTAATGATTGGCTCTCCACCCTTTTATCTGAAAGCAGCTTCGAAAATAAACAGCATATTGTGGTGCTTGAATATAATTCATCAACATTTCCACAGCGCCCAACCCCCGCAGGTGTAACCATCCGCCGCATGTACGAAGAAGACTTGCCGGCTGTGGCGGTAGTGGATGCCTCCGGGTTTGCCCCTCTCTGGCGTAATTCCCTCTCTGCTTTACACTCCGGGTATTCTCAGGCGGGCTTTGCCACAGTGGCAGAAGTAAATGGAGAAATCGTGGGGTATCAGATCAGCACACGTAATTCATTTGGGGTGCATCTCGCTCGACTGGCTGTTAATCCCCAACAACAAGGGCGCGGACTCGGTCACTGCCTTTTACAAGATTTATTAACACAGGCCCATTGTTCGGGCCTGTACCGGCTTACCGTAAACACTCAGAATGATAACAATACGTCCTTGGGTCTCTATCAAAAAATTGGATTCCACGCAACAGGTGAACGCTACACAGTTTACACATATCTAATTTAGGAGCAAGGCATGTATCGTCCTGATTCTGTCATCGTCAATGGAATTGTACGCCAGGCTTTGGTATCAGCCGAAGAAGTTATGGGCGCGAATGGCTAGTGTACAGTATTACGTTCCTGCGGCCTGGAACAATATCGCTGGTAATTTGCCACAAAACGACATGCAACCGTTCATAAACACTTCAAATTATGCCAGGCTGTACCACGCGATTGAAGCTTTTTACGTCCGTGCAGCAAAAGGCATGCTGAGCAGAATTGCCAAAGCCTCCTTTCAGTATGGGCCACTGGTCGCGAGCATCATACCCAGAAAGTTTCCTGCTGTGCTTCCAGATGAAATTCTAGCGAATTCAAAACTTAATCAGAAGGGAAATAAAGATGCAAACCTTTGAATGGAAATGGAAATCCCGTGACGGCCTGGAGATGTCAGCGCTTGGTTGGAAGCCCGATAGCCCCAAAGCAATTGTCGTGCTGATTCACGGGCACGGCGAACATATCAATCGTTATCAACATGTAGCCAGTGCTTTTGTTGATGCAGGCTATGCCTTGCAGGGCTTTGACCTGCGCGGGCATGGAAAATCTGCCGGGCAGCGCGGACACACCCCCACCTATGAAAGCCTGATGGATGACATTACCGACTTTATTGGCGATGCCAGAACGCGCTACCCCGGATTGCCCGTCTTTCTTTACGGACACAGCATGGGCGGAAACCAGGTCATCAATTATGCACTGCGCTCGCCACAAGGATTAAAAGGTGTAATAGCCACCGCTCCCTGGATTAAACTGGCCTTTGACCCGCCCGTTGCCCAGGTAATGGTAGCCAAACTTCTCAACAACATCCTGCCATCTTTCTCACTTGCCAGCGGACTCAGCCAGGCAGCTCTATCCCGCGACCCGCAGGTGGTCAGCAAGTATGCCGCAGACCCGTTGGTACACGATAAAATTTCAGTACGGCTTTACACAGGCATGTACTCCAACGGCATTTCATCACTTGAACGCGCCGCTGAGTTGAAGATTCCCATGCTGCTCATGCATGGTTCCGCCGATAAACTTACTTCGGCCAAGGCTTCGAGTGAATTTGCAAAAAAAGCCGGAGCCCTGGTCACCTTGCGCATCTGGGATGGTTTTTATCACGAGATTCATAACGAACCAGAAAAAGCAGAGGTTATTCAAACCATGATCGATTGGATGGATAAAACGCTCTAACCTATGCTGGTAGTGATGACTTCAACCCTTACTGTGTTGTGACCTGTTCCTTGCCCCGGGTCAAATGTCCCGATTCGCGGAACCTGAGACTCAGTTATTAATGCAATTCTTATCCATGCGTACTGGACAAAAGCCATTGAACATGGCAAAATTCCTTACATCAAATTCTTTATCAAGAAAGATGGAGAAATCATGAGTAAACGTCAAGAAATGCGCGATAAGCGCGCTCGTTCAGAACGGAACCAGAGAATTTTGGTCATTGTCGGTATCGTAATCATCGCTCTTGCGGTTGCACTATTCTTAATCCTACCCACGCTGCAGCCAGTCGGCTCGATTGCCGAACATCCTTTAATGAACCGGCCTCAGGTAAATTTGAATGGCATGGGTGATCCGAACGCGCCAGTGAAGATCATCGAATATTCAGATTTTCAATGCCCTTACTGTGCCAGGTTCACAACGGATACCGAACAGCAGCTTATTGATGCTTATGTCGCCACCGGAAAGGTATACTTTGAATACCATTCATTTGGTGAATTTATCGGCACTGAATCCCTGCGTTCTGCAGAGGCCGCTTACTGCGCTGGAGACCAGGGTAAGTTCTGGGAAATGCACGATATCATTTTTGCCAACCAGACTGGCGAGAACGTGGGCGCATTTTCTGACAAGCGCCTGACCGCCTTTGCCGCCAAGGTTGGCTTGGATGCTGGTAAATTTAGCGATTGTTTTAATAGTAGCAAATACAAAGCGCAGGTCCTCCAGGATGGCACGGACGGCACCAAGGCTGGCGTAAAGGCCACACCATCCTTTACTATAAATGGCAAACTCGTTGAAGGTGCTCAACCTTTTTCAGTCTTCCAGACTGAAATTGAGGCTTTGCTGAAAAAATAAGACAGGCTCATAACAAAAATAGCCGTCTCAATAAGTGAGGCGGCTATTTTGTGTTAACCAGGCATACTTGCTTATTCTCAACTCGGAATTAAAATCCGCCGCACACCCAGTTGTTATTTCACAATAAGATTAAGTAGATAAACAATACCGGGTGCAATCGCCAGTGCTGGCAAAAAATTCCCCACTCGGATTTTTTTCAATTCCAGCAAGCTACTCATCCCAATTCCAATCAGCAGCACGCCGCCAGTGGCTGTCATTTCATTCATCATGGAAGTAGTCACAATGGCATTTAACTGCGCTGCAAGCAGGCTAATACTACCCTGGTAAATAACCACCGGAAGCGCCGCAAACGCCACACCAATACCCAGCGTCGAAGCAAATGCAACCGATATAAAACCATCCAGGACCGATTTAATAGAGAGTGTAAGGTAATCACCTCTCAAACCATCGCTGATGGAGCCAAGCACTGCCATAGGCCCGGTGCAGTACAAAACCGAGGCTGTCAAAAATCCGCGCACAAACCGGCTTGAACCGCCATCTGAATTGCCAGAAACGCGTTTTTCCAGCCACACGCCCAGGTTCTGAATAGCTTCTTCCACACCCCACCACTCGCCCAGGATAGCTCCGAAAATAAGCGCACCCAGTACAATTAACGCGTTTTCGGTTTTTAGAAACATTTGCATCCCAACAGCCGCGGTAAACAGACCCATCCCTGCCACCACGGTGTTCTTCAGATGATCTGATAATCGCGATCCAAACAACATTCCAATAGCGCTGCCAACCAAAATTGCCACAAAATTAATCAGAGTTCCGGTCATTTCTCTTTTGCCAGTTTTGTGGATTGCCCGGCCTGCTGGTTTTCAAGCAGTTCGAGTGCGAAGCATAGTGACGATAGTCGATTAATATAAGCAAGCAACGCAAGGTTTTCCAACCCACCCTGATGATACAACTCCACCACTCTGCGTTCCGCGCGGCGAATAACGGTTCGCGCCACTCCCATCGCAGCACTGGATGGAACTTCGCCTGGTAGGATGAACTCGCCGGGCACATTTACCCCGGCGCTGACAGCGTTGATTTGTTCCTCAAGCCATTTAACTCGCGCTTCGTCGATGGAACGGAATTTGGCTGCATTTTCCGGCGTAGCGCCCACTTCTGCCATCAATTTATATAAATCACGTTGTACAGTGACGATTAATGGGGCAATCACTGGGCTGTTTGCGCTTGCACGCGCAAGTCCCAGAGCGGCGGTGGCCTCATCGAGTGCCCCCAACGCTTCGATACGCAGGTCAAATTTCGGAACACGGCCTTCACCAAGCAGACCTGTACTGCCTTGATCGCCAGTTTGAGAATATAAGGAGCGCATGCACGCAATTATACTCGACTCATAATCATCATCCAAAAGGTTTGTGAAATTCAAAGTGCTCAAATCAGCGTATAATGAAAAAAGTTCCCACTTGCCAGGAGATGTTCTCTCCCACGCTCTCAATAATTCAAAAAAATAGACTAACGCACTCGTTTTTGCTATTTTGAGCGGCAGTAGCTGTATTGAAGACCCTTCGCGCACATTTTCGCTCAACAATCCGTTGCCCCAATTATTGCGGGAAAATAACGTCCCGCTCTGGTGCCCGTCCGAAACGCCTTTACCCGCAGGGTTACAGGCAGCATCTCATTGGCTGCGAAGTCTTCGTTCTGCTTATAAACGAAGGCAGCCTGATCGGTTTTTTGGCAATCGGCAGGCGGCTCTCAGGCGAGCCGTACTCCAGCGACGATCTGGATTTTCTCTCGGCGGTTGCCAGTAAATCATCGCTCGCCTTTGAAAATGCCCGCCTCTTTGAAAATCTTCGCCGCACTCTGGATGGAACCCGCGAAATGAAGAACATGAAGGACAATATTTTTACTTCCATCGCCACGGGCGTCATCACAACCGATCTCGATCATAAAATCACGCTCTTCAATCGCGCGGCAGAGAATATTTTTGGGCTTCCCCTTGAAAATGTGCTTGGAAAATCCTTATATGACGCTCTGCCATCTCTCAACCCCGCACTAGATCAGGTAGTCACCAATGTCATTACCCAGGGCGAAACTTCCAGCGGCCACGAACTGAATTCACGCTCACTTGAACGCGGCGATCTGTTTTTACGTCTTTCTGCCACACATCTGCGTGACGCATATTCAGCTACCAAAGGCGCCACACTTGTCTTTGAAAATCTTACCGAGACCCGCAAGCTCGAAGCAGAGAGCGAGCTCATCCGCCACACCTTTGGCCGTCTTGTAGCGCCTCGTGTTCGAGATCGTCTGCTGGCAGATGCAGGCAACCTGCAACTTCACGGCATACGAAAAACCGTCACAATGCTTTTTGCCGATCTGGGTACTTTTACATCCCTCAGCGCAAAAAATTCACCAGAAACAGTTTTTACCTTGCTGAATTCTTACCTGGATATTGCCGCGCAGGTTATCTTGGAAAATGAAGGCACCTTTGATAAATTTATGGCGATGCAGTTATGGCGATGTGGAATTCGCCAGATCACCAAACTGATCATGCGGCACGTACCTGCCGTGCAGCCCTGGAAATTATGCGTAGAACATCCGATGTCTGCAAACGATTCCCGCCGCGTTTTTCCGGGCCCGAATTTAGCCCTACCTTCCAGATTGGGATTACCACTGGCCCCGCCAGTGTTGGGAATGTGGGAACCAGCCAATTATTCAATTACGCTGCCATTGGCGATACTGTCAACCTGGCCCAGCGGTTACAATCCAGCGCGCAACCAGGCCAAATATTCATTTAAAAAACCACTTATGATATCGTCAAGAATAAATTTATCGCAGATGTAATTGATCCCCTCACGGTAAAGGGCCGCGCTCAACAGGTAGATGTTTATCTCTTAAAGGATGTCCGATGAAAGAACAATACCACCGCCAGATCACAACCGATGCGCTAAGTCCCAACATGGCCGAGTCTGCGCTAAAAATCATTATTTCTGCCAACCTTGGGCAGGACGCTTTACGTTATCAATTTGGGCATGACCATTTCCATTATGATAACAATTCCTTCGACACCGCCAACGCTTATGCCGAAGAATTAAGGCAATCCGTGCTAGTCGCCGTGCAGCAATCAGATTCTGCATCAGCCCTCACTTCATTTGGGCAATTGACGCATACCGTGCAGGATTTCTATGCGCACAGTAACTATGTCCATTTATGGCGCGCAAGCCATCCCAATGCGCCAGCCGAAGAGATCCAACCAGAAATACAGGAATTGATGAAAGACACCCGCTTGCACAGTGGAAAGCTCTATTACCCGCTGGAAGCCTTGTCATTTATTGCTTTCTTCCGACCGTTGGTATTGCCCTTGCTGCCGCGCGACTCGCATGCCTGGATGAACCTGGATGCGCCAGACCGGCCCGGGTTTGAACTTGCTTTTGCTGCGGCAGTTAAGCGCACCACTCTCGAATACCATCGCATTTCACAACAACTTAACTCAAAGCAAGCAATCCTGTTCAGAGGCAAAAACCCTCTATAATCAAGCCCCTGCATCCTTTTTCCCAAAACGTAATTCCAAAGGGTTATAATAAAACTATGGACATAAAAACGAAACTAACAGATGCTGTAAAAGATTCAATGAGATCGGGCGATGAAATGCGAAAGCTCACGCTTCGTATGGTATTGGCCGCCATCAAACAAATTGAAGTTGACCGGCGTATTAGCCTTGATGACGCCGCAGTGATTTCCGTTTTGCAAAAAGAAATCAAATTACGCAAAGAAGCCCTGGAAGAAGCCAAAAAAGCCAATCGCGAAGATCTTGCCGCTGATGCACTGGCCGAGATTGATATCTTAAACGTCTTCCTGCCTGAAGGTCTCAACCCTGAAGACCTGCGCGTCATAGTCCAGGCTGCCATCACTGAGACCGGTGCAGCCCTGCCATCAGATATGGGTAAAGTAATGAAAACACTTCTGCCTATCATTGCAGGACGCGCTCCTGGCGACCAGGTCAGCGCTCTAGTTCGAGAACTTTTGCAGAAATAACTCGTGAATCCAGAACCTACTCATTGGTGGCAGCAGATTCATCGCCATGATCTGCTTGCACTAATCTTGCTGATAGTAACAAGCGTGGCAGTCTGTGCGGTGTTAATTTTGCCGCTTTCCCTGCGCCCTTCCCGCCTGCCACTGCGCGCCGGTCAGGTAGCACCACAAGATCTGCAAGCACCCAAAAATGTGGAATATATAAGCGAAGTGCGTACCAATCAGGCACGCGACGCTGCGGAACGTTCCGTTTCACCCGTTTATACTGCGCCAGATCAGTCCGTAGCCCGCAGGCAAATTTCCCGCTTGCGCACAGCAATTGAAACGATCGCCAGCATTCGCGGTGATGCAACTGTATCTTTTGAACAAAAACGTACTGACCTGGCGTCACTCCCCGACCTGGGCTTAAGTACAAAAATGATTGAACGTATTTTGCTTGCATCAGATTTGCGCTGGTCAGCTGTGCAGCAAGATAGTCTGCGTGTATTGGAACAGATCATGCGCTCATCCGTCCGGGAGGAAAACATCGCCGGGGTGCAAGCCGGGGTGCAGAGTATGGTCAGTTTCGCCTTGAACGAAGAACAGTCTGCAATTGTGGTGGATTTGACTACACCCTATATTGTAGCCAATAGCTTTTTTAGCCCCGAATTAACAGACGCCGCGCGATTACAGGCCCGGCAAGCCGTGGAACCCGTTACTCAGACCTATCTGGCAGGCGAAACAGTAGTTCAGCGCGGCAAAGTATTAACAATTGCCAATATTGAAGCACTTGAAATCATTGGATTAGTCAGTCCCAGCAATCCAATGCTCGAATATCTCGGCACAGCTTCCATCGTCATTGTCATAATGACCTTTATCGGCCTTTATTTTCACCGCCGCCGCCCAATCTATTATAACGACAGCCGCAGCCTGATCTTGATAGCTGTCCTTTTCATTCTATTCATGGCAGCCGCCAGGCTGATCATCCCAAATCGCACGCTCATGCCGTATGTTTTCCCGCTTTCGGCCTTTGGGTTGCTGATCGCTACCCTGTTCGGTCCGGGGGGAGGTCTGATTTTATCGATAGCCATTTGCATATTGGCTGCATTTGGCCTGCCAAATTCCCTGGACCTGACAATCTTTTATCTCATGGTGTCTTGCACGGGAGTACTTGCACTCGGCAAAGCGCGCCGCATCAGCTCTTTTGCCTGGGCCGCAACTGTTTCAGCCTTGAGCGGCATGGCTGTCATTACCGCCTATCGCTTGCCCACCGGAGAACTTGATGCTGTTGGGTTTCTTTCTTTAATCGGTGCTTCCCTGCTCAACGGTATAGCCTCAACCAGCGTGGCGCTTATGCTGCAGTACCTGCTGGCAGAAGTTTTAGGCTTAACTACTGGTTTGCGCCTGTTGGAAATTTCGAGACCAGATGCGCCGCTGCTTCAATATTTCCTCCGGCGCGCTCCAGGCACGTACCAGCACAGCCTGATGGTTTCCAACCTGGTGGAACAGGCTGCGGAACAACTGGGAATGGATAGCCTGCTGGTGCGGGTTGGAGCGCTTTATCATGATGTTGGCAAAGCCACTACCCCGGCATTTTTTATCGAAAACCAGATGCCCAACAACCTCAATCCTCACAACGATGTGGATGCCGAATCAGCCGCTGCCAGCGTGATCCGCCATGTATCCGACGGGGTGGCGCTGGCTCGAAAATATCGCCTGCCGCGCCGGATTATAGATTTCATGCTTGAACATCACGGCACGCTGCTTGCCCGTTATCATTACAACCGCGCTGTACAGGAAGCCGGTGGTGACCTATCCAAAGTAGACGACTCTAAATTTCGCTACCCTGGACCTCGTCCCCGCAGCCGCGAAACAGCCCTATTAATGCTGGCCGATAATGTTGAAGCCCGCACACGCTCGGAAGGCGCGCGTACCAAAGAAGAAATCAGTGCCGTAGTGCAAAAGGCTATTGATTTTTGCCAAAAAGAAGGCCAGCTGGCAGATACACGTTTCACTCTCAAAGATTTGACCGTCATCTCCGAAATGTTTGTAACCACACTTACCGGGCTTTATCACCCCCGCATAGCCTATCCGGCAGCCGAAGCTTCTGTTCCAGCAGAGCAGACAGCACCACCAACCGAAAACACGGAGGCAAAATGATCTTCATCGAGAGAATTGATAACCTTGCCCCCAATCTCCCTGATGAACTGGTTAAATCTGCTGCCCTTAATACAATGGAACATCAGTCAGCCCCCGATAATGCCGAACTGACTATTGTACTCACAGATGATAACCACCTTCAGGCGTTGAATCTCCAATGGATGAATGTAGACGCCCCCACAGACGTTCTTTCTTTCCCTTCCGACGAAATTGACCCTGAGAGCCAAAACCGCTACCTGGGTGATATCCTTATTTCCGTTCAGCGTGCCGCAACACAGGCCAAAGAAACCGGTCACACCGTTGAGGCTGAGGTTCAGCTTCTGGTGGTTCACGGGGTTTTGCACCTTATGGGTCACGACCATGCCGAAGGAGTAGAAAAGACCCGTATGTGGAAAGCCCAGGCAGAGATACTCACCGGGCTGGGGCTCGGAAGCCTGGAAATTCGAGAATAAAGTCCCCGGCAGCCATGCTTGAGTTTATAAAGTCTCGCATCCAGTCCTTTGGCCATGCCTTTCATGGATGGGCATACGTCATCCGTAACGAGAAGAATGCCTGGATCCATGCAGTCGTGACGATTCTGGTTGTCCTCGTAGCCACCTGGCTTTCCATCCCGCTTACAGAATGGGCGATCCTTGTTCTGACCATCGCCTTGGTCTGGTCGGCAGAGTTTTTAAACACAGCGATAGAAGCAGTTGTGGATCTGGCCAGCCCGGTTCACCACCCTCTGGCAAAAGTGGGCAAGGATGTTGGCGCAGCCGCTGTACTTATCGCTGCCTGTGCGGCAGTTCTGGTTGGTTTGCTCATCCTGGGCCCGCATCTCTGGTTACGATTAGCCCCAGTCCTGGTACGTTTAACCAAATAAACCAACTAACCCAGGATTATTCCCATCCCAAAAGGATACGACATGACACTCTCTTTCCGTTTTGGTACAGTAGGTTCTCCCATAGGCACCCCCAAGAAACCAGGTGGTTCAGTAGGAGCCATTCAATTCAGTAATTCCATCGGACTAGATACCCTGGAGTTGGGCTGGGTTCAGGCCGTTAGAGTATCGGTCGAAACCTGCGCAATCATCAATCAGACCGCCAGTCTGGCAGATGTTTCTCTCAGTGTGCATGCGCCTTACTTTATCAATCTGAACGCAGATGATGAAGAGTGGCCCAAATCACGCCAACGCTTAATGGACGCAGCTCACTATGGCAACCTGGCTGGTGCAACAGATATTATTTTTCACCCGGGTTCCTATTTTGAAAGACCCCCTGTAGAAGTTCTAAAAGTTGCCATCCCGCGCCTGGCTGGCTGTTTGTCCGATTTACGCGCAGTCGGGAACCCCGTCACCTTGCGGCCCGAAACTATGGGGAAAAGTGCCATGCTTGGCTCACTCGAAGATACCATTGAAATGGCCCGCAGCATTGCAGGGGTACT
>JBBRWF010000052.1:0-13849 GCA_038249405.1 Anaerolineales bacterium | reverse complement strand
CGGTTTCTCTAAAAGAGGTGCAATGTTCTGTAAAAGTGCTAAAATCTCTGGCATGGGCTTCTCGGGTGAGTTGGGTTGTCGAAGACTTCAACTCTACTCGAAAAGCCCTATTTCTTTCAACTAATTTTGGCGAAGGTATTGATAAACATTTCTATTACCAACTAAATGAAAATTAGTGCAGCACTCCCATTCCAGGAAGTGTCTTAATCGATGCTGAATTCTGATGCTGGTGCTAACACAGAAACTTACGGGGCTCTTGCGCCACTGGCACAACAAAAGCCAATAAAATCATATCGTAGATCAGGTGCGGCCATGAGACGGCCGGATACTACCAAGTCATTGGCAGAATGTTGAAGTTCTCGTCCCGCAGATGCGGCAGTAATCCGGCTCGCAGCAAGAAAGTTTTTCCCGCTCCGGAGGGCGAATGCAGCAGTACAATCCGCTCGGCGATCAAAAGGGCCGAGAGCGTGCGTACTTCGCGGTCACGCCCATATACGGCTTCCCCGGTTTCAAGCGAGCGCACACCTGCGTAAGGGTTGGGCGGCATTTCTTACTTGCCGCTGCGAAAGCTCTTCATCAATTCATTCAAAAATTCCTGCGAACTGCCCCAGAAAATATCAATATCCGAACTTCTGCCAAAATAATCTTCCAGATAAGTCCTTGCACCTTGCGGTTCCAGAATCAAGCCATCTTCCGGCTCCACTTGTGCCGCGATCTGCGCATACTGGCTGCGCCGGTTGCTGCCAGGTGAGGCCAGTATGCTGCGGTACAGCACCCGAAAATCCCAGGATTCGGTCTGGAAGCCCAGGAATAACAGGCTCGAATCGCTCAACGCCAGGCGCACTTGCTCCGGGATAATATCCTTGTTGCTGGTTACCCCGATCAAAAAGTCAAAATAATTGTCTTCTGTCAACACGATCGAATCAGGTTCATCCCAACTCCCGAACAGGTGAAAGACAATCGGATTGTCCGCTGTGGCTTCATCGGTTATTTCGCCCAGACTCTGCTCGATATACTCGTTCCATGGGCATAAAAGCGTGCGAGGCTTGCGCTTTGGTTCATCTTGCGCCGCTTCCAGCGCTGCTTCCAACAGAGTATCCTGGTTTGCAGTCACATAGATCGGCAGTCGAAGTTCCGCCAGGGCGCGGTAAGGGTCAAACTCATCCCGCTCGCGGCGTTTTGCACCCACCGCATTCAACAGCGCGTTTAGTTTGATATTCCCCTTCAGCATGTTTTCCGGCAGATCAGCCGCAAAACGTGTGCGCACCTGCTGGATCAGCACTTCCTCCAGCTCATCAAATGGAAAACGTGCGTCTTGCTGCACCGAAAGGTACTGTGCCACCTGTGGCAGTGATTCGCGCTCGTTCGGTGACATTGGGTATCGGAACTTCTCTGCCCACTGCCGGGCAATATCACGCATGGAGCCAAGAATCGGTTCCACCAGCCCTGGTCCAATCAGCGGTGTGCACTTCCCCTTTTTAATGTTGCGGATCATTGCAGGTAGTTTGGCCGCACCTTTGCGCGCATCTCCAAATCCCGGGGTGTACCACAGGCGTCCGCTCTTTAAGCGCATGAACAGCACTGGCACCCAAAAATCTTGCGCATCCCGCACCATGCCGCGCGCCGCGCTCATCGCACGGTCAATCTGGCCGTCCTGTTGCAGAGTGTCAAAAAACGCGGGTAGGAATTTTCCTGCCGTTGCCATGCTCAAGTTTGACTGCATGGCAATTACTGCCGGGATGCCAATTTCCACCAGGCGCGGACCAATCGCAGGCAGTGCTTCGCCGCTGCCTTTCCCGGCACTCTGACACGAAACCAATACCACCAGCCGTGGACGTTCTGGCAGTTCTTTCAGGCGCGTGACGAAATCGCTGCCTGTCACCTGGTCCAATTTCCCATCAGCGCCTTCCATGCACAGGATTGACTGACCATTGGTGGCCAGGAAGCCGTGACATACCAGGTACAGCACATCCACAGGTTGTTTTTGCAGGGTAAAGACCAACTCGTTGAGCGTCCCCTTGCAAGTGCTGAGCTCAATTCCATCCAGACCCTTCTTTGCAAGCTCCAGTTCAGCATCCACATCAATCGCAGCCAGCTTTTTGCTCGCCAGGTCCGACGGGTTGGAGACTACCGCCAACGCCGTCAGATTTCCCTTCGATTTCAAGCGCACAGGCCGCCAGTCCATACTCGCCAGGTAGCGTGAAAAAACGATGTTCTGATTGGTGGTCAGCGGGGAACTGTCCTGTGGGTTGAGCAGTGTTTCCCAGCGCAGACCGTGCAATTCCGGGGCGCTTGGGCCGATCAACAACCTGAATCTCAGCGCAGCATCCTGTGCTTGAGCGCCAGTCACTGCCTGAACAAAAGCACTTTTTAATTCCGGGCTGCTAAAGAGCGCAGTCGTCAGTGCTGCCCCGTATTCATCTGGCAGAACCTCACTCAGAGCCTTCAGATCAAAACTGACCTGGATCTGCTCCCCCTGCCCAAGTCGCGTTTCAGCATCGCTTTCTGGCAGGTTGAAGCGTAATTCAACGGCATAGGCCCCGGCTTCGTAACGGTGCAGGCCAAGCTCGAGGTCGGCATACTCGCTCATAAATACCCTCCCGATATAAATCGGACTATTCAGATGTTTTTTTTAATATCTTAACATGAATTTCGCCTTTTTCAATGACCAAGTTTTTACAACACAGGGCGAACGCATCTAATTTTGCCAGGATAAAACAAATCAGCTGGCGTGAAAGCAGGCGCCCCTCGCGAGCCGCCTGCTTCTTGATGACTGTTACAACTGCTTTACAATGGTTAGGGCAGCGGCAAGTTAAAGACACGCTGGATGAAGACCGCCATCTGGTCGCGTGACACGGCAGCGTTGGGGCAATAGTTTTTTACGCCACAGCCGGTCGTAATCCCATCGGAGTACAATTTTTCGATCCACGCGGCAGCGAAGGCATTCGCAGGCACATCGTCGAATACGGTGCCCAGAGCGGGCGGAGGCAAATATGTGCTTCCGTACTTGGCCCGCAGTAGAAATACAGCCAATTGCGCGCGCGTCACAATCTCGTCGGGGCAATACAAGCCAACTCCACAACCTTGTGTAATACCTTCCTTAAAGAACTGCTCTATCCAGCCGGCTGCCCAACAATTGGCTGGCACGTCTGTAAAGACCGCCCCGGTTGCCGCAGGCAGTAAATATGTTTTGCCATGTATTCCGCGCAGCAGGAATACAGCCATTTGCGCGCGAGTAACCTGTAAATTGGGGCAATAGACAACCGGGCCGACCCCGCAGCCCCCGGTGATTCCAGCTGATTAGATCGATTCAATGTAGCGCCAGGCCCACTGGATTCCAGGTACATCCGAAAAAGAGGAGGCGTGCAACTGTAATGTTCCACCCGGCGTACCTGGCAAACTCTTGCCAGATGTGCCTGAAAGCAGGCCATTCCATTGGGCAATTTCGATGTAATAAGTTGTTCCGGCACTCGCACTGAACCAAAGCCCGGATTGTGTCGTTCCTGCGCTATCATCGTTGCAGACCACGGGCGAGAGGCTGCCGCGCGTTCCGGTCCAGACAGCCAGAAGGGTATCGTAATTAGACCCCAAGGTATCGAGATTCACGTCTTGAGTTGCTGCAGGAGTGTAGGAGTACCATACGCTCGCAAGACCGGGCTTCAAATTGCAGCTACTGATCGCTGGGTCATCCACGGCAGTCGTGGTCCCGAGCGTGTTAATATCCGTACCCCGGTATGGAATAGAGGGGATCACTTTGGATGTATCGAAATTATCGGCAAAAAGTGGCAAGAATTCATACGCGCCGATGTCGCAAGCCGCTCCGTAAGGTCGGGCGACCCCGCGCTGGTCGGTGGCGGGCGCGCTGTTGCCGCACGTGCCAGCATCTATGGCGGGACTGCCCGCCAATAACGCATGCGTCTGGGTCAGTTCGGTGGCCAAGCCGCTGCCGCTAAAATTGAGCGCAGCCAACTGGGCAAGCGTATTGGGTTGGTTGCCGTCGGCGCTGCTCGAGCCGCAGCTCACGCCAGACCACAGGTTAAAGAGCAGGGTTTCGGCTGTTTTATACAGCAAACATTGGTCACTATTGGCTGCGAGGGCGGTACTCAACGAGAAAATGGTATTGACCATTGCCAGATGTGCAGTGGCGCCAGAGTCGTGCAATATACCTCCGCCCCCACCAAGCGCCTGGTTATTCACTAATGTGCTCTTCGACAAAGTGAGCTGAGCATTGAAGTTAAAAATCTCCCCGCCCAGGTTGGCGACATTGCCGGACAGAGTGGCGGAGTCGAGCGAAATGGTGCTGACTTCATTGAAAATGCCACCGCCTTTATCTGCGCTATTGGACGAGATGGTTACCTGGCTCAACGCAATATTGCAGCCCAAAAAACACTCAATCCCGCCGCCGAAAGTGCTGGCTGAATTTTGACTAATCTGACTGGTGGCGATGGTTCCCGTGCTGCCCTGGAAAGAAAGGGCACCACCCGAACCTATCAAGCTCTTGTTTCCCTGGAAGGTGCTCGTCTGAATATCAAGTGTGGCATTCCAAATTTTCATCCCGCCCCCGGCAGCCTGCTGGGCGGTGTTGTTCAAAACCTGGGTGCCACTCATGGTTAACGCCCCACCATAGAGGCTGATCGCTCCCCCGTACAGGATGGCACTGTTTTGGGTCAGATGGCTGTTGATCAAGGTCAGGGCCGTGTGTTCTGCGATAATCGCGCCCCCAGAGGTTGAAGAGGTGTTTCCACTGAGCGTGACATCGTTGAGTGTCAGGTAGGTGAGCCCACCACCCAGGTTCGGTTCGGCGAAGATCGCCCCGCCGCCGGCTGCATTCCCATTGATCAGCTTGATATGATCCAGTTCAACGCGCGCCTGCTGCGTGACGAAAAAGATGCGCGTGTTATCGCCGCCTGAAAGTGTGATCAGACCGCCGCCATCAATAACGCTGCCGTCTTGCAAGAAATTTTGGCTTGTGACTATAATGGTGTGAGGGTTAGGGCCGCAGTTGAAACTCAATGTGCCGCCGGGCGCAATTGCCCCAGGGTAAAGCTGTGCCAGGGCTGCATTCAGGGTTGCTTCGGTGCAACTGGCCGGCGTGCCGGTGCCAACCACCACGCTATCAGCATGGAAAAATTTACGCGGGCGGAAGGGTCCGGGGTGGAGGCTTGCATCGAGGCTTGCTCAATCAAGCCCAGCGCCTGGATCGAGCCAGAACCATCGGCGGCAATTGTCACCATTGCGGTTGAACCTTCGCCATTCGAGAAAGTGCGCCCGGCTGTCTCAATGGATGGAAAATTATCTGTCAGATTGCCGGTAGTCACGGCAGATAATTTGTAAGTCCCCGGCCCACTGTAAGTCCCAATACGGGTCAGCGCGACCGTTATTTTGTCTTTACCCGCCCCCAACATGAGCGGTAATTCCAAAATACGCGCAGCGCCACCTGCCGCCCACGCGGTACAATCATCCTTGGAATTACTGCCCATCCCGGCTGTGGCTTTCGCGTTGACAGAACCGCTGAGCGTGGAGGTCACACAGAATTGCAAAAATGGGTCGCAGTCCTACATGGCTGCCAGGCTGCTGGGCTCAGTTGCCACTGGCCGCGCTGCGCTGGGCGTTAGCACAGGGCCAGGGCCAGACGGCGATTGCGATAGCGGGCAGCCTGTGGTGGTTTTGGTGTCGGCGCGGGCAATTTAAATTGGGACAAGAAATGTTACAGGCTGCTTTGCAGCTTTCCACGCCAGACCTGCCTGCCCGAGCTACCGCCCTCAATGGCCTGGGAGCCATCCACCTGGCACTGGATGAATATGCCGCCAGCCTGGCCTACCATCGAGAAGGGTTGGACTTGCGTCACCAGCTTGGCGATGCAGCCGGTACCGCCACGGTATTGCACAACATGGGCTTGACGGCCTACATAATGGGCGATTATTCGCAGGCTCTCAACTGGTTGGATGAAAGCATCGCTGCCGACCCGCTTGCCGATCCTATGCAAGCCTGGGCGCACAAAGGCATCATTGCTCTGGATATGCTTGATTTCGAGCAATCCCGCTCCTGGCTGCAACGTGCCTATGAGTTGGTTATGCCGCAACCTGAAGGCTGGGCGCAGGCCTTTGTAATGCACAACCTGGCCGATGCCCTGCGCGAAATGGGGGAATTGGCGACCGCCAAACAACTGGCGCAAACCAGCCTGCGTATTTTCGATGCTCTGGGAGATAGTTACTATTTGCCCGATCCGCAATTGGTGTTGGCTCAAATTGCTGGCGATGAAGGTGACTATGTGACCGCCCTGGCGTTTTCTGACCTGGCCCTGGCGCAATACGAAGCCCGCCAGGATGTTGTCCTAACCACTTCAGCGCGGTTGTTTCAGGCTGAGTTGGCCTGCAAGATGCGTGAATACTCCGCGGCGGCAACCCATTTCGAAAAAACCCGCAAGTTGCGCCAGACGATTAAGCGCCCCTTGAGCCCGCGGGAACAGGCTCGATATACTGCATTGGCGCAGCCACTTCCTGAGGCCGCTGGCGCTGAAGCAACCAGGCTATAAGAGCGGCGCCTTCTGAAGCAGGCCTGGAAGGCCCGTTGATGGGGCGTTGCTCCTTAGCCCAGGGCTTGCCTGCCTGATATCTCTAAAACCACTACGAGAATTGCTGATGCTGTAACCTGTCAGCGGTTTTCAGGAAAGAGCAGCGACCAGGCGGCCGGGTCCTCTGTAAGCAGATCGAGGCCGTCGCGAGGCGGTCGGGGGCATGGATGGGCCCCAAACTGGAGGGCAACAGCAGCCGTGTCTGGAGAGAAAAAGGCGATTGTCTGGCAATGCAGACGGCCTTCTGAGTCATTTCTGGTAAATACTGCCGCGCAAGTTAAGGCAAGCAGATTATCAACCTGGCTGGCCTGCCAGGCTTTGATGGCCAGGGCGATTTTTTCGGCTGGTTCAAAGGAGAACATGGCATCTCCCAGATTCAGTGAATACCAGTAATTCATGGGGAAACCCTTTCAAATAAAGGCCGAGGGAGTGTTACGGTACGCAGACCGGGATGCGGTCTGGATTTGAGTTTGCATTCAACGCCAACCCCAGGTACGGGGATGGATCGTAGGTATTGTTTATATCCAACTCATTCTTAAAGCGACCCAGCTCATCATCGCGGACGACTGAAAAGTGCAAGTGCACTCCCACCGGGTTATTGGGGTCGCCGGAATAATTGCCCTGGCGGCCAAGCACGGTTCCAACATCAATATACTGCTCATCCGTGCCGGGGGGAAAATCCGCAGATACGAAGGAGGTACCGGCGGCATCGGCCATGTGCGTGTAATACAGCCAGATCTGGTGCCCAGGGTTGAGCGGGTCACTGGGAACGCGCACGATCACTGAAGACTTCCATTCGGGGAGGCGGGTGAGGTAACCGGGGAAGGCAGAAATGACATCCATCACGTTCACATCAGTACCGGCAAAGATATCAATGCCCTGGTGGCGGTGACCCAGCTGGAAGGAATCATCCCATAGGTAGCCGATCATCCCGGAGGTGGGAAAGATGAAAGGTGCGCCGCCGCAGCGCGAACCTGCCTGCACCACCAGGTTCTGGTTGGCGGCCGGGTCGTTGAGATACTTCCATACGACCGGCGTACGCATACCGGCTGAGCGAAACTCCGATGTGAGAAAGATCGCCAGGCCTAAGAGCAAACCAACTACTAAAAATCCTACCAGCTTTTTTTGCAGCATAATGCCGATTATACCCGCGCGTTCGCCGGGTTTGCGCCCAGGGTGTTGACATTCATCATACTGATCATTAACCAAAAACTGATTTTTTTCTTGCTTATTTCCAACATCCAGGCAATATGATAAGGACATCACTTGAACCGTATAAACAAACACAAAAGGAAAATATCATGAGCTTCTACATCAGCACCACCCCTTACCATTTGGCCCGACGTTGGGCCGTTCGAAACGAAAACGTGGAAACCACCCACCCGCTGCCGGTGGACATCCGCGATGAAGGTGAAGAATTTGTACTGAGCGCGTATGTTCCCGGTCTAAAGGCCGAAGATCTGAACATTCAGGTTGTGGATGACGCGCTCTCTATTGAAGGTAAATTCAGCCAGCACGATGGCGAATACCTGATGAGCGAGCTGCCGGCTGGAGCTTTCCGCCGCACGCTGCGCCTGCCGGTTGCGCTCGACGGTGACAAGGCATCCGCTGCGATTGAGAACGGCATTTTGACGCTGCGCATCCCCAAAGCAGAGTCAGTGCGCCCCAGAACTGTTAAAGTCACTACAAAGTAAGCCGCACAGAATTTCGCAGAGACGCCAAACCCGGCGTCTTTGCGCGTTTAAGGTAAAATACCTGATAACCTGTTTGTGGAGAAAAGCCCGTGCGCGCTCGTTTTGCCTTTTTGTTGGTACTGATCCTATTAACTTCCTGCACCAGCGGTGTGCCATCAGCTGCTGGTGTAACCAGCACCCCGGCTCCATCCGCGACTCCCAGGCCGACTGCCGGACCTACCGCCACCCTGCCCGCGCCGCTGTTAATTCTCGTTGTGCCAGTAGACATGAACGAGGCGGTGTCGAAAGTTTACCAAAAGACTGTTTACGATCTGGCCCAGGCCCAAAGCTACCGCTTTGTGGTGCTGAACAAACTTAGCGCTGCCGATCTTGAGCCAGCCCTGAAAATCGTGATCGTGCTGACCGATGACACGGAGATCAAGTCACTGGCGGCCGCCGCGCCCCAGGCGCAGTTTTTGGCGATCAACATCGCGGGCACCCAGCCGGGCGGCAATATCAGCGTTCTGGGGGGCGAAGCCACCAGTCTGGACAAAGTGGCTTTCATGGCTGGCTATATTGGCGCGATCATCACCCAGGATTATCACACGGGCGCACTGGTACGCAAAGGCTCGCCAGATGCCGATACAATCATCAACGCCATGCGGGCCGGTCAGCAGTTTTTCTGCGGGTTATGTAATCCGTATGCTGGCCCGTTTGAAGAATATCCCTTGCTGCAAGATATCCCTGAAGATGCGAAGCCCAGCGAGTACGGGGCTTACGCCGACATTCTGATCCGGCGGAAGGTGGATACACTCTTCATTCAGCCCGGTCTGGATGTGCCGGAGTTGCTGCAATACCTGCAGAGCGTGGGTGTGCTGATGATCGGGACGCAGACACCCAGCAAAGTCGTTAACGGCTGGGTGGTTACGCTGCAGCCCAATTACATCGAGGCGCTGCAGGCAGCTTTTCCCGAGCTGGTGGCGGGACAGGGCGGAAAGGCTTTCCCTGCGCCGCTATCTTTTAACGATGCAAATTCCGGTTTGTTTGGTGTTGGCAAGCAAAACAATGCCAGGGAAGTGCTGAACGACCTGCTAAAGGATTTGATTTCGACCAGTATCAAGTAAGTAAATAGGAAGAAAGGGTTTTTTGTGGTGCACGCTACGCGATACGATTTTGTTGAGGTTTACCAGGGTCCAATCCGTTAACATAAAAAAACAAAGCGGGATGTCTTGAAAAAGACATCCCGCTTTGTTTTGGGTGGTTGAATTTCTCTTATTTGCCAGGTGCGGCGCAGCGGAAACCGGTGCGGTCATTGGCGGCACCCTTATAGGCTTCTGACTTGACATCGGCGGTCAGATCGGGGGCGGTGGCAAAGCCACGATTCGATACACGCAATTCCTTGAAGACATCCGCATAGGAACCACCGCGCAGGGATTTTTGGCCGCCATCCTTGCCTTTTGCGCCAACCGGGTTGGACACCAATGACTCAGGCATATTGTAGAAATTCCCGCTGAAAAAATCTGAAGTATATTCCCAGACATTTCCTGCCATGTCCAGTGCGCCAAACGGGCTGGCGCCTCTTGGGAAGGTGCCCACGCGGGTGGTATCGCGAAGCTGCTGGTAATCATAATTGGCAAGCGTGTTATCGGGGCTTTGATCACCCCATGGGAACCGGCGGGTGTCTGCATTGCCACGCGCGGCAAATTCCCACTCGGCTTCGCTGGGCAGACGGCGGCCCGCCCATTGGCAATAATTGGAGGCATCCTGCCAGTTGACGTAGATCACCGGGAAGTCGGTAAAATCCTTGTTTGTATAATAGTCAGGATGCGTGGCAGACTTTTCATATCGTGTAGGCTGGCACCCTCCATCCTTAACGCAGATCTGGTACATGCCATTGGTGACTTCCAGTTTATCAATCCAAAAAGAGTCCAGTTGAACTTTATGGGTGGGGCGCTCATCATTCTGGACATCACCGTCATAGCCGCCCATCTGAAATTCACCGGCGGGGACAAAAACCTGCACCATGCCATCGCCAGGTGCAACACGTTCGCTGCCAGCCTTGCCGCTCTCGACCGGCAGAGGTTCGTTAGTAGAGACAACCACCGGGACCGCAGTGGAAACCACAATGGGCGTCGGCGCGGCGTTGGCGCCAAAGGAACCGCAGGCGCTCAACAGCAAAGACAATGTGATGAAAACTGGAAATAGTTTTTTCATGAGTAATCTCCTCTTTTTGAAGTATATTGGGTTTGGCGGGATGCGCTCATCACCCATAAGTACCCCTGATACCCCTGACAACCTGGAAAATATTAGCGCCCAGGCTGGTATAATGCGCCATTCTTTATTGGAGGAAGCCGTGAAACTGGAAAATTTTGATGAATACCAGCGCGAATCACGCAAAACCTGGAACCTGGTGCATACCGACCATCCCATTGTTTACCCTACCCTGGGATTGGTCAACGAAGCCGGGGAACTTGCCGGAAAAGTGAAGAAGATCTTCCGCGACAAGGAAGGCAAAATATCGGAAGAAGACCGCCAGGCGCTTAAATATGAACTCGGCGACGTGCTCTGGTACATGGCCCAGATCGCCACCGAGTTGAATATTTCAATGCAAGAAGTGGCTGAAGCCAATCTTGAGAAGCTGTTTTCGCGCATGGAGCGCGGTCAGATCAAGGGCGAAGGCGATTACCGCTAGACTACCGCCAAAACATGAACAGGCTCTGGCCCTGTACCGCCAGATTGAGCGGGATGCCCATCAGGCTGGAAATAAGACCCACCAGCTGCCAAAAGAGCCCACTGACGACTGGCAGATACCAGAAAACCGCCAGAACGACCCACATGGAAACCTGGGCAAAAGCATCCATACGCTCGCGCCATTCGGGGCTGAGGTGCGGACGCAGCGCTCCGTAGCCGTCAAAAGGCGGCACGGGCAACAGGTTGAACACGGCAGCTGTGACCTGCAACAGCGCCAGAAAAGCGAGCGCGGGCCAGATACCACCTGCGCTGACCGGCGCAAAGCGCAGGACTGTTCCGAGTAAAATCGCCAGCAGCAGGTTTGAAGCCGGGCCGGCGAGCGAAACTGCTGAAACCCATTTGCGCGAATACAGGCGCCAGGTTTCTATATATACAGCGCCGCCTGGCAGTCCAATGCCGCCCAGGAGCAGGAAAACCAGCGGCAGCAGAATTGAATATACCGGGTGGGTGTATTTGATGGGGTTAAAGGTGAGATAACCCTTCTCGCGCACGCTAAAGTCACCCCCACGATAGGCGACTGCCGCGTGTGAAAACTCATGCAACGTCAGTGAGAAAACCCAGCCAATCACAACAACAATAAAAGTCATTTTTATCTCCAGGGGCTGATTTACAAGCGCGTCAAATCGAGTATAATGTCCTGCGTTGGGCGCATAGCTCAGTTGGTTAGAGCGCCTCGCTTACACCGAGGAGGTCAGGGGTTCGAGTCCCTTTGCGCCCACAAAGACAGGATGCCAGGCATCCTGTCTTTTATTTTTCTATAAAGGCTTTTTAGCGGGAATACCATCCTTGCGCGGATAGGCGGCGGGGGTGGCTGCGAATTTATCCACGACCACAAGATAGCGCTCATCCGCGACAGCGGGTAGCTGCACCCTGGTAAGCTGGCGCAGCCGCCCACCGAGCAGCTTGAAGGCTGTTTCTGCGGCGTGTATCTCGGCCGGGCCGCCCTCACCCTTTTGGGCGAGCATGCCTCCGCCGACTTTGACGAGCGGCAAAAGATATTCAGAGAGTACCGGCAAAGCCGCCACCGCGCGCGCAACAGCCCAATCATATTTTTCGCGGTGAAGCGGGTTTTGGCCAACATCTTCGGCGCGGGCTGTCAAAACTTCCACGTTTTCCAATTCCAATACCTGCAGCATGTGAGCGCAGAAGTTGGCTTTCTTGCCGACCGATTCCACCAGGGTCAGTTTCATGGTGGGGTAAAGCAGCTTGAGCACAAGGCCGGGGAAACCCGCCCCGGTGCCCACGTCAATTAATCGGCGCGGGGGATGTTCTTTCCAGGCCAGTGTGCAGGAGAACGAATCGAGAAAATGCTTGGCGCGGATACCGTCAGAATCGCGAATGGCGGTTAAATTAAATTTCTGGTTCCATTCCAACAATTCGCGCTCAAAAAGCGCCAACTGTGCCATCTGCCTGCCCGAGAGAGTCAGGCCAAATAACTGGTGGGCATCGCGAAGAAGTTTTTCCATTGCAAAAATTATACCTGTAAAAACTAAACGTCCATCACCCGTTAATGGCGATGAACGTTTTATTATTTTTTTAAAAAGGCTATTACGCAGCCGGGATAGCAGGGAGCGAGGACGACGGAGTTTTGGGCGGGAAGAGCTTGCGCCAGAACCAGCGCAGCATGCGCCATAGTAAAGCCAGCAGGATGATGATCACCGCAGCGACGGGGATGATGAAAATCACCAGCCAGATGAGGAAGCTGGCAAAGCCCTGGAAGAAATCGACCAGCGACTGGATGGCATCACGCGCGACGCCCTGGGGCTGCCAACCGGCGATTTGAATGGGCTTGATGGTTTCTTCTGCCACGATGCGAATACTGACCGATGATAGGGCAGAGGCCTGGTCGTAGTAATTTATCTGTCCTTTGAGCACTTCAATTTCGCTCTGGACCTGGGTAAGCTGGTTGAAGATCTTCAGGGTGTCATCGGCGGTTTGCGCCTTTTGTAGAATCTCGTAGAGCTTATCGGCAGCGGCCTGTTTGGCCTTCAACTGGGATTGCAGATCGACGTACTGGTCGGTAACATCCTGGCCGGAACGGTTCTCGCTCTGGACTTCGATGGTATTGGTTTTGATTTCAAGCAGGGCGGAATCCAGGTCTTTGGCTGGCACGCGAATGCTGATACTGCCTTCGGGCACCTTCAGACCACTATCAACATAAACCTGGCCCATGTTGGAAGTAACCACATAGCCGCCAAGACGTTGAGCCATTGCGCCGATTTCCAACATTTTGACCTGCGGATCTTTGACTACGATGGCCAGGTCGGCGTTTTGCAGGACAATGCGCGGCTGGGCTGGGACCGCGGCGGGCGCTTTGCCAGCGTCAACAGCCCCTGGGGCGGCAGAGCCTCCGGATGAATCGAGACTGCGCTGGGCTTCAGGGGCATTAACTACAGATGAGGGAGAGGTTTGTACAGAAGACGGTGCAGCGGCCGCGCAGGCCGATAGTAATAGAGCGGCGATTAAGAAAATTATTGGAAGGTGTTTCATAGTATGCCTCCTGGGCAAACAAGGTTCCGGCGTATTCTGTTCAAAGGACGCAGCCGGACGTTGATTTGTTCCGTAAAATAAAGGGCTTTCCATATTAAACAAGAAGGGATGCAGCTTAATGGCTGCATGCCTTCTTGTTTTACCAACCTTCTGCAAGGCGCAAGGCGTGTTTTTCGGGGAGTTCGGCGGCGCGAATCCGTTTCTGAACGGATTCGATATCGTAGGCAACCCTGCGCGGCTCCCAGGTATTGGCCTGGGGGTCAAAATAACCGTAGGCTGAGCGGGGATCACGATCGCGCGGCTGGCCGACAGAGCCGGGGTTAATAATGGCACGCGGGGTGAGTTGAACCACTTCGCGCGG
>JBBRWF010000051.1:0-13942 GCA_038249405.1 Anaerolineales bacterium | reverse complement strand
CAAGGATTCGCCGGCTACAGCGAACATTGTTGGGGACTTACCGCGAGCGATGGACCCGGATGGACAACTCGGCGCGTAGGCGGCATTGAACGACAATTTTTTAATTACCTTGCGCGGGGTATACCCGCTGGGCCAGACGACGGTACGCTCGCCCCGTGGGCCGTCGTCGCAGCGCTGCCGTTTGCCCCGGAGATCGTACTGCCAACGATTCGATATTGTCAGGAAAAATATCCCCAGACCGTTACCGCCAATGGGTTCAAGGCGAGCTTCAATCCGACCTTCCCTGATGAGTCTCAAATGGGGGGGGGCTGGGTCTGCAAATGGCATTATGGAATCAATCAAGGTCCAATTGCCCTGATGATTGAGAACTACCGCTCAGGCTTGCTTTGGCAATTGATGCGGCGGTGCCCCTATCTCGTTACAGGACTGCGGCGGGCCAAGTTTGCGAACGGTTGGTTGTAAAGGCGTCTTGGGGAATACTTCTAAATATCGGCTTCATTTGTGATTGCCAAACCAGGTTCAGCCCTAATCCGCTGTTGGTAATTCGGGGTAGATGGTAGAAGGATGCGCTTTGGGTGCATCATCCACGACTATTACAGGCAGTCTTCATCTCATGTCTCTGGATTCGGATAAGTTTTTTACACCATACAAGGTCGAAAACCATTTATTTACCATCCAAAGCATTTCCAGCCTGTTCCCAGGCGACCATCCCGCCATCCAAATTCCAGATATTGGTGTACCCCAATTTCACCAATTCCTCGGCTGCAATCGTACTCATCCGGTCGCTGCGGCAATAAAGCACGATCTTTGTGCTTTTATCGCCTGGGAGCTTATCCAAATTGTGCCCAATCGTATCGTACGGAATGGAAAGGTCGGTCTTTGGCAAGTTGCCTTCAAACGGAACGTGGACATTGACCAAGGTAAAGTCCTTATTCTTCATCAGGGTTTGTAGCTCGTCCACAGAAATGTCTTTATAAGAACCGTTATCCACTTTGACTACTTTACCAATATCTGCTGCAGCCAGGGTGCTTTGTGTGTCAGGAGCGGATTGGCAGGCGGTTAATACTAAAAACAATAATCCAATCAATAATGTGCTCAATAGATTAATCTTCTTCATTATTGTCATTCCTTTATTCGCCAATCGGTATTTGATCCCGGGATGTCTGGTGTTTCGCCCAAAATAGCCCGGCTAACACACCGAAATAGCCTAAATAGGCAATCACCTGGCTCAACGATGGGTTGCTGGTATATCCAACCAGTGCTTTAAGCATTTGTCCTAACGTAGACTCGTTTGAAATTACCCCATTCAGATTCCAGACATGTTCAACAATGGATGGGATCCACCCTAATTCGTTGAATTCATGAATGCCAAGACCAACCATCCCGGCCGCAAACAAGGCCAAAAGAACGTTCGTGGATTGAAAAAATCGCGAAAGGCTCAACCTGTGTGAAGATGCAAAGATGATCCAGCCGAGGATCGCCGCGGTGCTGATTCCCAGGGAAGCTCCCAAGAATTCCTGAAAGGGATTGGATGCCAGCCGAGCTGCCAGTAAGAAAAGTGATAATTCGATCCCCTCCCTCACAACAGCCACGAATGCCAGAAAAAATAATGCTCGCTGGCTTTGACCTTGTGCCAGCTGGTGCACCCCTCCCTCGATCTTTTGCTTCATCGTTTTAGATTTGTCCCTCATCCAAAAGACCATCCAGGTCAGAACGCCCGCAGCCAGAAGCATGGTAAACCCTTCGAATAACTGCTCTCCCTGTCCCGTAAACTCCGTGCCAACCCAATTCAGGCCAATCGAAGCCAGAACACTTACGACAAAAGCACTGATCACACCAAGCCATACCGTTTTACTGAAGTTCTGGCGTCCCGTCTTACGCAACACACCCAGAACGATTCCAATAATCAGGGCTGCTTCCAATCCTTCTCGTAAGGCTAACACAAAACTTGGCAGCATAGATAAATACTCCTAATTGGACTTTTAATATCCGTTTTGATTTTAACATGTGTTAGCCTGTATTACGAGATAGATTTTGCGCATACTTAGTGGGCATTAATGCCTACTAAGTTATCAAATTATATTGAGCAAATTGGGAAGAAAGAAGCCCAGAATTGGCTGGGTTTCTTTACGGCCATTTCTCTGCCAGGAGTTCTTCAATCTTTCGCTCCAGTTCAGGGGATTCCAAAGGGCCAATTTTCAACCCACGCAGTTCTCCGTTTTTGGCGATATAAAAAATTCCAGGCACTCCTTTAATCCCATAGGCTTGTGATATTCGGGCGCCCAAATCCGGACCATTGAAATAGGTGATATCGAATTCTTTCAGATAAGCCAAAGCATTCGGCTCTGTATCGACATAATCTACGCCAATAAATACGACTCCCCGGTCCTTGTATTTCCGCCAGGTCTGTTCGAGATAGGCAGCCTCCAATCGACACGGTTGACACCAGGAGCCCCAGAAATTGAGCACGACCACCTTGCCGCGCAGATCCTTCAATGCCACCTGGCGATTATCAAAGGTAGTCAGGGTAAAATCAGGCGCTTGACCTTCTTGTATCTGACCTCGTTGAGCTTGAGCCAATCCCCATCCAACCAGACCTAGCAGTGCTGCCAATAAGGCGAAGGCGATAAGCACTGTGATCCGAAAACGCCACCTTTTCTCAGGCTTTTCATACAAAGGATTTTCGACTGGATCGTTCATTGGTTCCACTCCGGCATTTTTTATACTTGATCAGCTTTCTACTACATCCACCAGAGTTCCCCCTGGCACCCCAACAGTTAAATCACCCGGCTCATACGCAACGACCGGATTTGTCCACCGAAATATCCATTTGGCATCTTCGGGGGCGGCATTGACACATCCATGTGACATTTGTTCACCAAAGTTGTTATGCCAGAAAGTGGAATGGATCGCTACTCCGTTGCCTTCGAACAGACTCGTCCAACTCACACCCGGGAGATCATACCCACCGCCGGTGGAACCACCCGACATATGAACAGAAATCAATTTGCGCCAGATCGGTCTTAAGCCCAAAGGTGTTTCCCAATTCTCGGTCCGGTTTCCATACATATCGTACTGGATACCTGTCGAGACCAGGGCGAAATAGATTTCGGTATTCCCCTCGAAGCAAGAGATTGTCTGGCGTGCAATGTTGACAACAATCCGCTTGTTTTCCACCTCCGGATGAATGAAGCACGCCTGACCAGATCCGTTTAAATTGCGGCCGCGAAGAATTGTCGAAAATGCCGATCTTTGACCAGGTTCAATTCGTTCCATCTGCTGTGCCAGGGCTTGCTGGCGATCCGTACATGATGTAGCCGTTTTATATTCCGGCGGCCTCTTATATTACCCTTGAAAACGAGCATATTCCATTCGATGAACTTGCCATTCGCCGCGGTGCGCGAGTCGAAGCTGCCGATGGGCATATAGGGCGGGTGGATGAATTCCTCATTGACCCGGCCAATGACTCTATTACTCATATCGTGCTGCATGAAGGTCATCTGTGGGGGCAGAAAGATGTGACTACTCCCGTGAGCCAGATTGATCACTATCAAGATAGTACGGTTTACCTGAAACTGAATAAACAAAGTATCGAAGCGTTGCCCGGTATTCCAATCCATCATGACCTGGCAAAGAAGGAATAGGCAATGGGATCTTTTTGATATCAAGCTACGAGCCGACTTTTCCTGGTCGATTGGCGTAGTTTTGTTGGTCTGGCTGCTGGCCGCTCACTACTTCCCCATGACCTATCCTGGTTGGACGCCAGGGGCAGTTTTTTCCGCAGCAGTTGCTACAGCAATGCTCTTCTTCCTCTCGGTTCTCGCACACGAATTGGGGCACAGCTTGGTCTCGGCCCGCCTGGGAATGCCAGCACCGAGTATCACCCTGTTCATCTTTGGAGGTATAGCTCAGTTGAGTCGTGAACCAAAGCGGCCCCGGGATGAGTTCCTAATTGCGGGTGCAGGGCCATTGGTGAGCCTCGTGCTCGGGCTAGGGTTTAGTGCCCTGTCCTGGGCTGGTCCGGGTAGTGTTGGAGTTCCGCTGGCGGCATTAGGAAAGTGGCTTGGCCTCGTCAACCTGGGTTTGGGTCTGTTCAATCTGTTGCCCGTGTTTCCGCTCGACGGGGGACGGATACTACGCGCCCTGGTGTGGGCTCGTTCACATTCCTTCTGCACGGCCACTATCGTTGCCGGAGGAACCGGACAGGTATTGGCTTTTGGATTGATCGCCTGGGGCATCTGGATGGTCTCCCAGGGCAATTGGGCGGACGGATTGTGGATGGCCTTCATTGGAATGGTTCATCGAGCAAGCTGCCGCGCAGAGTGTGGCCCGCGTCGCCTTGCAAGACATGCTTGCGGGTCACAAGGCGCGGGAAGCGATGATGACCGATTGCCCGCAAGTTGGCCCAGCAATAACCCTACAGAAACTGGTGGACGATGTGGTTCTACATAGCGGGCGGCGTTGCTTCCCGGTTGTGGGCGGTGAACGCATCACCGGCCTGATCACGCTGAATGAGATCAGCGCCATCTCGCGCGAGAAATGGGCGAGTACGACCGTGGGGACAGCCATGATTCCTTTGAAAGATATGAAATCGGTATGTCCGGATACCGAGCTCTTCGAGGTCTTCAGCCAGATGGCTTTGTCGAACGTGAACCAGCTTCCGGTCGTCGAGAATGGCCAGTTTGTAGGCATGGTCGCTCGAGACAGTGTGCTCGCCTTCCTGCAAGCCCGTGCAAAGCTGGGAGTGTAGACAGCGGTATTACCTAGAAATTGGTAAAAGATGGATACTGGTATTAAAACGTTCATAATCACCGGGGGTGTGGCCGTGATGGTCCTCTTCTTGTTGATTGGGAGCAGAGAAGATGACTTATAAAGAAAAACTACGTTGGCAGCACGGTGGGCATGAAGGTAATGAAATAGCAGAATTGGGAGAATTTGATTGGGCCTGGGCAGGTAGTAAAAACGCCAATTCTATAGAATTGAAGCCGATTAGAGTGCTCAAACAACGAATGTGAAGATCAGTAACTTTTTCTGAGCTAACCTAACGGTTGTGCAATCAGAAGCCGAATCGTGAAAAGCGGCAAAAGACTGCAAGAAAAAAGTCGAACCTTACCAACTGAATCAGGATGACGTAAGCTATTGCCACCTCAACAACGGGAATGGCAATGGCAAATTCACGGGGATAAGAAACCCAGCACGCCCTATTGGTGATTTTGGGAAAGTTTGCGCAGGAAATGGGTCTCATTTCAGGCGTCGAAGGCGTGAAACTGGGGCAGAAAAGCTGTACGCATTTGTCCCAATCGAAAGTGCTCGAATTTCTGGTGGCGATCCTATCGGGTGCGAAGTATTTGCAGGACATCAGTCTTGCGGCGCACCCGTTGGATAAAGATGTAGCGGTCGCGCAAGCCTGGGGACAGAGCGGTTGGGCCGACTACAGCGGGGTAAGCCGCACGATGAGCAAGCTGAGTTGGGTCGAAGCCCGGATGATTGTGGCTGTTTCGGAACGGGTGAGCGCACCTTTTATCGAAAACGAATTGAAACTCATCCAGCAACTGGGCCAGGTGATCGAGCAAGATGGCGACCTGACCGGCATTCCCGTTTCGAACACCAGTCGTACCTACCCGAATGCGGCCTACGGACACATGGATGATGAAATTCGGCTGGGGGGGTTACCAAGCGAGCGTGACCAACCTGCGCAGCCCCACCTATGGGCGCTTGTGGCTCTTGGTGAAGCACCACGCGGGTGACACGGTTTCTTGCACTCAGGCAGAAGCGCTCGTGGTGGCCAGCGAGAAACGCACGGGATTACGACCGAGGCGGAGGACGGAATTGCTTCAGGCCCGGATTGAAGCCTTCCAGAAAGAACGCCAACCCACCGAAAAACGACTGGAAAGTCAGAAAGCCGCCCTGGAAAAAGCGCTTCCTGCCCAACAGGAATCGCTCCCCAACTTCAGGAGGCCCGGCGCACTCCTGAAACGAAACCGGAACGCATCCAGAGCCTCGCACGTCGCAGTCTTCGCCGAGAACAGGCGGTCGAAACCGCCCAAAAACGCCTCGAAAAGACACAGCGGTTGCTCCAGGCCCATGCGGAGCAAGAAAAAGTCTTGCAAGACCGCTTGCAGCGCTTTGCGCAGGAGAACGCAGACAATCTCACCCCCAACGAAATCCGGTTTCGGATTGATGCGGGCTTTGGTAAGTATGATAACATCGCCCTGCTGATCGAAATGGGTTACGAACTGTACGCCAAACTGCATAGCCACAAAGTCGTTCAGGCTTTGCAGAAGCGCGTTCAACCCGAAACCATCTGGACCTGGGTGGGCAAGAATGCGGAGATGGTCGCCTGGCCTGCCTTCAAGCTGGAACATTGTCCCTATCCGCTCGCCATGGGGCTGGAACGCTTTCACACCGGCGACAAAAAGCTCAAGCACAGCGCTCTGGCCTACTTTGGGAATGCCCCAGTAACCGAAGATTTGCCTGCCTGGTTTGGCACTTACAATCGCCGCCAGACCATCGAAGCCGGGATCAAGGAAACCAAACAGGTCTTCTACCTCAATCGTTTGAAGGTGCGCTCCGAACCGACCATTTACGTCCAGGAAGCCAGGTCTATTTTTGCCGCCAATTTCATCCGTTGGTTCGCTGTTTGGATCAAGCAACATGCCAAACCAGACCCGGACCAACTTCACATCAAAAAAATGGGGATCAAGCGTCAGGTCCAGGTGTTGGCCCATACTTCGGTAAAGTCACCCAAAATTCAGAAGGTATGTTGTTAAGGTTCAGCCCAGCCAGTTGTCTGGCGGGTAAATCGATCCAATTTCAGGCTTTGGAAAAGCCAGTTTGCTCGAATTATTTATGCCACTTTTTACGTTTCTTGCGATGATTGTACAACGGTTACGCTAATTCATCTAAGTTTTCGTATACAATAAGAGAGTAATTAAAAGGAGTTGTCAATGAATAACCAAACCAAAAGTGAAATTGGCCTGGCCGTAAAGCTCAGCGTGAATTTCGAGACCGCGCTAACCCGGGTTACCGAAGCACTGAAAGGTGAAGGTTTCGGTATTTTGACCGAGATCGATGTAAAAGAGACCATGAAGAAAAAGCTGGGCGTGGATCTCCCACCTTACAAGATCCTGGGCGCGTGTAACCCGTCCCTGGCACATCAGGCCCTGAGCATCGCCCCGGAGGTTGGGCTGCTTTTACCCTGCAACGTCACTGTGCGCCAACTAGATGACAGCGCCAGCGAGGTATCCATTGTGGACCCGTTGGTTATGCTAGGGGTGATCGCCAATCCAGAGTTGAAGCTGGTCGCCGAGGAGGCTCGTGTCCGATTGTGGAAGGTAGCTGCCGCACTTAAAGCATAAAACGCATCTTTGAAACAGGCTCTCCGCAAGAAAGAGCGTATTGCCTTAAATGATACACGGTGCAGAATCTATTTTATTACGAGCCTGTTGCACTGGATTAGGTGAGGTTTATGGATTTTAAAATCCCGGTGGAAGCATCCGCCTCCGGCTATCTTTCCGAGTACCCTTTATCCCGCGGCCAGACAGCCTTATGGTTTCTTCACAAAATGGCTCCGGAAGCGGTTGCCTATAACCTTGCTGGAGCGGTTGCCATTCCCGGGGACACCAATCTGGACTCCCTGCAGCGCGCGTTCCAAAAGCTGGCTGAGCGACATCCCATGTTGCGCACACTCTTTTCTGTGCAACATGGCGAACCGGTTCAACGTGTAACCTCATCCATTCCAGTTACATTTCGTTCTGAGGATGCCTCCGAATGGAGTACGGCGCAACTAGACGATCGTCTGGCAAAAGAGGTCTACCGCCCCTTTGATCTGGAACAGGGTCCAACATGGCGGGTGGTTGTGTATCAGCAAGCATCAATCTCTACAGAAACAAACATGGATGGCAATTCCCGGGATCACCTGGTGCTTCTGACGCTCCATCACATCATCGGCGACTTGTGGTCTATCGCTATTATCTTGTCAGAGATCGCAGCTCTCTATCGGGAAGAAACCACCGGCACCTCGGCATCCTTGAAGCCGTTACGGGCAAGCTATAACGATCACGTGAAAAAAGAATGGGAGCGGTTGGCGGAGCCACCGGCTGAACTGAGTTGGAATTACTGGCATGCAGTCTTATCCGGTGAACTACCCACACTGAGTCTGCCCAGTGACCGGCCCCGCCCCCCTGTTTCCACAGGCCGTGGCGCTGTTCAATCCATCCGTCTCGATCTCAAGCTTTCGGACGAACTGCGCGCCCTTGCCGAGAAACACCACGTAGCCCTCTATACGGTTCTGCTCACTGCATTTCAAACCCTTCTCCAGCGCTACACTGGTCAGAACGACATCCTCGTCGGTTTTCCGAAATCGGGTAGGAGTCCGGCTACGGCTCGCGTGATTGGATACTTTGTGAACCAGACTGTCGTGCGGGCTGACTTCTCCGAGGATCCTCTTTTCGTCGACCTGTTGCATAAGGCCCAAAAGGCAATCGACGAGGGAGCTCCGCACGACTGGTATCCGTTCTCGTTGTTGGTTCAGCGTCTCCAACCCGTTCGCGATCTCAGCCGATCCCCGCTCATCCAGGCTGTGTTCTCGTGGCAGCAGGCGCCTCGCCTGATTCCCAGAGAAAGCGCTGGGGCTTTTGTGTTGGGACAGGCAAATCACGCGATAGACATGAATGGGCTGTCCTTGCGGTCCGTTCACTTACCCCATCGTGTCGCTCCCTTTGATTTAATGATGTTGGCGACTGAAGGGTCTGAGGGCCGCCTTGCCGTTACAATCGAGTACGCTACGGATTTATTTGATGCAGCTACCATCGCTCGTATGGCAGGATGCTACCGCACCCTACTCGAGAGCATTACGGCTGGTCCGGAGCAGCCGGTGGCCGATTTTGTGATCTTATCGGAGCATGAGCGAGAGCAGTTGGTAGAAGGTTGGAACGCCACTGCTGCCCCCTATCCGGCCCTGGCTTGCTTGCACCAGCTCTTCGAGCAGCAAGTCGAGCGCACACCGCAGGCAGTAGCAGTAGCGAGCGGGGAAGATCAACTCACCTACCGCCAACTTAACCAGCGCGCCAACCAACTGGCTCACTTTCTCAAGGCGCAGAGTGTCGGCCCTGATACATTGGTGGGGTTGTATTTGGAACCCTCCGTTCAAATGGTCATTGCGTTGTTGGGAATCTTGAAAGCGGGAGGGGCCTACCTGCCGCTGGATCCCACCTACCCAGGGGAGCGTCTGGCCTTCATGCTTGCGGAGGCCCGCCCGATATCACTGCTCACCAGGCAGGCGCTGCGCCCGCGCCTGCCTGATTTCACCGGGGCCCTGGTCAGTTTGGACGCGGATGAAAGCAGCTTGCTCTCCCAACCCCAATCCAACCCGATCAGTCCAACCACCCCCGACCACCTGGCCTACGTGATCTATACTTCCGGCTCTACCGGTCAGCCCAAGGGAGTGGCGCTTGCCCACCGCGGCGTAGTAAACCTGCTGGCCGATTTCCAGCGCCGCCAGGCGATCCAGCCCAGCGATGCGTGCAGTTGGTGGACCAGTCCCAGTTTCGACGTCTCCATCTACGAGATCTTCTCCCCGCTACTGGCAGGAGGCAGCCTGCAGGTGATCCCGGAGAACTTACGCCTGGATGCCTCCAGTTTACTGGATTGGCTTCAGGCCCATCACATCCGCAGCGCTTATCTACCGCCCTTCTTTTTGGCCGACTTCGCCGCCTGGGTGCAAAACCACCCCGGCGTTTCACAACTGCACCGTCTACTGGTGGGCGTCGAGCCTATCCCAGATGCTCTGCTGACGGATCTACGTACTCAGTTGCCCGGCCTTTGTATCATCAACGGCTATGGCCCGACCGAAACGACTATCTGCAGCACGCTCTATAATGTCGACATCGCTCAGCGTCACCCGGGAAATACGCCGATTGGAAGACCAGTGGCTAATACCCAGATTTACCTGTTGGATCCTGCTTTACAGCCGGTGCCAGTCGGGGTGGTGGGTGAACTCTTCATTGGCGGCATTGGACTGGCCCGAGGTTACTTGAACCAGCCTGAACTGACTGCCCAGCGTTTCATCCGGTCTCCCTTCCGATTGGGAGAACGTTTGTACCGTACGGGAGATCTGGCGCGCTATCTCCCGGATGGCAACCTGATGTACGTGGGTCGAAACGATACCCAGGTCAAGTTCCATGGAATGCGCATCGAATTGGGCGAGATTGAAGCCACACTGGTTCAATCGCCCCTGGTCAAACAAGCCGCGGTGCTGCTGCGCGAACAAGATGATCATAGAAAACACCTGGCGGCCTATGTGGTGGCTGCGCAATTTCCGCCTCCTTCCGCTGAAGATCTGCGCCAATTCCTCAGTGAACGGTTGCCACATACAATGGTGCCGACCACATTTTTCGCAATGGATACCTTCCCGCTCACCTCCACTGGTAAGGTGGACCGGCAAGCGCTTCCGCTCCCAAGTAACTCGCCACTTCCGATAGTAGATACGGCCCATGTGCCGCAAACAAAAACTGAATCAATCTTGCTTTCGATTTGGCAGCAAGTGCTGAATATAGAATCCATCACTGTACAGGATAATTTCTTTGAACTCGGTGGGGATTCGATTTTAAGCATCCAAATTGCCGCGCGAGCGGCAGAACAAGGTCTCCATCTACGCCCACAACAAATTTTCCAGGCACCTACCATAGCGGATCTGGCGGCTTTGCCCGGCTTGCATGGATCATCTTACGCCCAGGTAGAAGAAGAACCGGTTGAGGGTGAAATCCCTTTGACGCCCATTCAACACTGGTTCTTTGACCAGAATTTCTCGCATCCCCAACACTGGAATCAGTCCTTGATGTTCACTGTCCCACAGCCACTCGATCTGGGGCATCTGCAATTGGCCTTATCGGATTTGTTGAACCAGCACGATTCTCTCCGAATGTGCTATATTCACGGAGCATCTGGGTGGCAACCAACCTTCGCCAAGAAGGATACAAGAATACCTTGGGAGGTTGTTGATCTATCGGATTTATCCCCTTCGCCGCAGGGGGATGCACTCCAGACATATGTTGCTACGCAACAAAACAGCCTTGACCTATCCGCTGGGCCACTGATCCGCGTGATGTATTTCCACATGGGACCGAGTCACCCAGGGCGGCTTCTAATTGTCATCCACCACCTGGCGGTTGATGGCATCTCCTGGCGCATTTTGATCGAGGATCTTCAGCGCGCTTACCGTCAGCGCCAGCTTGATCGGCCCGTCCAATTACCTTCGAAGACTACTCCTTTTTACCAATGGGCCCGGCATCTGGCCGAATTCGCCCAGTCACCGCAACTGGGGCAGGAAGTACGTTTCTGGTTACGCGGTTCCGAAACTCCGCTTCCGGCGCTACCCGTGGATTTGCCTTCACACCACCAATCCTTGGATCACCTCAATCTGGAGGCCAGCACCTGTCACGTTTCTGTCGTACTTGGGCGTGAAGAAACGCAGGCTTTTGGGGTATATGGGGCGGTGACGGATGCGATCCTCCTGACGGCGCTTGCTCGTGCTTTTCAACGCTGGACCGGTTCGCCTTCGCTGTGGATCGACCTCGAAGCGCATGGCCGTGAGGAACTATTCAACGACGTTGACCTGACGCGCACCGTCGGCTGGTTCACCGCGTTCTACCCAATGCGTCTCGAACTACCCCAAGACGACCATCCTGAAGAGGCGGTGAAGGCGATTAAGGAACAGTTACGCCAGATTCCGCGCCACGGTATAGGTTATGGATTGCTCCGTTATCTTACTCCGGATGCAAACCTGCGCGGACGAATTCAAGCGATCCCGCGCGCCCAGGTGAGCTTCAACAATCTGGGCCAGTTAATCCAAAATAGTACTGAACCCCCGGTCTTCCTCCTGGATCCTGAACTGCCAGCTAACCAACGCGATCCTGATGCGCGGCGGACCCATCTCATCGAGATAAACGCTGCGGTTACACAGGGTAAGCTTCATGTGGACTGGATATATAGTTCTCAGGTTCACACCCATCACACCATGGAAATGGTGGCTGGTTTCTTCATGGCCGAGTTACGCACCCTGATTACCCACCACCAACCATCAACAGCAGTTAATCTTCCTTCCAATGTGCCAGCTACGGAACTTCGACCCGCGCAAAGTGACGCGATTGTGCGCAAAGCACCGCAAGGAATGCTTTCCCATCCAATCAATAACCTGGAAGCAAACTACCCACTTTCGCCGATGCAACAAGGCATGGTTTTCTCCACGCTCTTTACCCCGTCCTCGGGGATTTACTTTGAGCAAATTACCTTCACGCTCCGGGGACGGTTGGATGTTGCCGCGTTCGAAAAGGCCTGGCAAAGGCTATTTGATCGCCATGCGATTCTGCGAACTGCTTTTATCTGGCAAGATCAGGAACGAATGCTCCAGGTCGTCCATAAGCACGTCAAAGCTCCGCTGACGTTACAGGATTGGCGCGATATTGATGTCTCCGAGCAGCAAATTCGCCTGGAAGACCTATTGATCGCGGAGCGCAGGCATGGTTTTGATCTGTCTGTTCCTCCGCTTTTGCGTCTGATTATTCTCCAAACAGCGGATGACGCTTATCAGGTACTATTGAACCATCACCATGCCGTCCTGGATGGGTGGTCGATGCCCTTGCTTTTCCGGGAAGTCTTTGCCTTTTACGATGCTTTCACCCACAATCAAGACGCAGCTTGGCCGCTGCCCACCCCATACCACGACTATATCACCTGGCTTCAAACCCAAGATCTGGCGGCTGCGAAGGCGTTCTGGCGCAAAGAGTTGGAAGGCTTCGATCCGGCCACCGGAAAGACCGCCCAAAGTTTTTCGTCACCATTCGCCGGCGCTTTACGGCCAGCCGAACTACGTGGCCGCCTGTCTGCTTCTCTCACGTCTGCATTGCAGACCTTAGCCCGGCAACGCCACATCACGTTGAATACATTCTTCCAGGGTGCCTGGGCTACTTTCCTAAACCATTCCTTCCAGAAAGGTGAGGTTCTTTTTGGCATCACGGTTGCAGGCCGTTCCCCCGACCTTCCAGGGATCGATACCATGCTGGGTCTGTTCATTAACACGCTGCCCCTGCGCGTGGCTTTTGACCCTCAAGCACATCTTTTTGAATGGCTTCAGCAAATTCAAGAAAAAGTAAGTGCGATCCAACGATACGACTACAGTCCTCTTGCGCAAATTCAAACCTGGAGCGGAATTCCACGAAGTACGCCGCTTTTCGATACGCTGCTCGTGTTCGAAAATTATCCTGCGCTGACAGCCCTCGGGCAACCGTTTGATTCGTTGAAAATCGAAGCGATCCGTTCTATCGAGCAAACTCCCTTTCCATTAACCTTTACAATAACCCCTGGAAAGCAGATCGATCTAAAAATTCTCTATGATCCGGAGCGATTTGAGCCACCAGAAATTCACCAAATCCTGAATCATCTCCAACAAGTACTCGAAGGCATGGTCGCTGATCCCAACCAGCGTCTGGCAACCTTGTCCCAAAGTCTCCGATCAGAATCTGATGCAATTCGTAAAAACAGTAAGGCGAAAACCGGGACGAAAGCGGCTCTAACGAAATTATCTGAACAGCAAATTCTACCGGGGTCAGCTAATAGAAAGATTTCCAGAAATGAAGAAGCAGAGCATACAATCGATGCTCTCGAGAAACATCTGCTTCAGCAATGGCAAAAGCTGCTTCAATTGGATCAGGTGAAAATTCACGACAATTTTTTCGAAATGGGTGGTGATTCGCTGACCGGCGCTATGAGTATTTACCAGCTTCAGGAAACACTCGGTGAAACCATCCCCCTCGCAGCGATTTTCGATGCGCCGACGGTTTATGAATTGACCGGATATCTCAAACAAAACCATGCTGGTGCAATCGCCCGGTTTCTCGGTGTTCCGTTCGCTGCTCCGCAAGGGAATGAGGAAACCACTTCTCCT
>JBBRWF010000050.1:0-14011 GCA_038249405.1 Anaerolineales bacterium | reverse complement strand
TGGTACGTATATTTCGAGCAATATGGTCTGTGTTGTGGGTGCCAGTGGAAGTGGAAAAACCAGTGTGATTGCCAAATTGGCCCTTTATTTTAGCCAGGCTTTGCAAAAAACAGTGACCTGGGTATGTGCAGATACAGTTCGAATGGGTGCCGTTGCTGAAGCGCGGGCGATTACCGATGCGCTCGGGCTGAAATTAATGCTTGTTTATGTGCCAGCGGACTTGACAGATATTTTATCCAGCGCACAAGATTCAGACTTGTTCCTGGTTGATACGCCTCGATATAATCCTTGTAACGAATCTCAAATGGTTGAATTGGGCGCATTACTTTCAGAAATGCCAAAACGTTGCACGTATCTAGTCGCACCGGCTACGACGAAAGAGGCTGATTTATTTGATGCATCAGCTGCTTTGAGTGTTTTCAATGTAGATGGCCTGATTATTACCAAGCTGGATGAAACCCGTACTTTTGGCAATGTTTATAATTTTGCGCGTAAGAACCAGATCCCGCTCAGCTTTTTAACCAATGGCAAAGAGGCCGCGAATCATCTTGAAGTGGCAGATCCTGCGCGGTTGGTAGAGGCGCTTTTTGGAAAAGACTGGAATATGTAGGACTTATTATATTGCTCTCTGATCGAGAGAGTTGCGGTGAGAACCCATCTGGCAAACCTCAGTGCTCAAGCAAGTGATCTATAAAAGAGAGAGAACGCAATCATGGTAGAGAGAACAGGATACCCACCTGATGGACAGGCCTTTACTACACCGGCGACCCCGGTGCTGAGGTCTGCCAGGCCGGAAAAAAAGAATAAAAGCCCAAATGGCGTTCATCTTCCTGTTCTGGTGGAATTTATTTTTACTTTTTCAGTGATTCTGCTAAGTGTTTTGTTTCTTGCGATGTCCATCGTCGCCTGGGTAACCCACACATCCCTTATCGATTTTGTTTTGCGCACAGGTGTGTCGGTACTGGTACAGGGTAGTTTGCTGATACTGATCTCGCGCCAGGTTTCTACCGGTGTATTGAAGGCCAGTAAAGATGAAATGGAAGAAGAAGCGAAGAAAATCGAAATAGAAAAGGCCAGGAAAATAGAAGCCTCTGAAGCTATCGAAAAGCAAAGCAACGCTGAGGCCCAGTTAACATGAATACCCAGATTGATACTGTAGATATTTTGGATGAATTTCTTTCAACCCGCTCGCCAGAATTACGCGAGAAACTCGTGTTGCAATCTGTGCCCCTGGTGCATTATTTGCTTGGCCGGATGGGCATGACCCAGGAAATGGGTAATGATTATGAAGACCTTGCTCATCAGGGATTGATGGGTCTCATAGAGGCTGTTGATCATTTTGACCCAAAGTTTAATGCGAAATTCAGTACCTATGCCAGTTTACGCATTCGCGGAAAAATCCTTGATTATCTGCGCACCACAGACTGGATGCCGCGGGCGGCACGAAAAAGAGCGCGCCTTATTGAGAAAACCGTCAGCACTTTGTGGTCTGAAAACCAGTGCGCCCCTGATGAAGATGAGATTGCTACTCGTCTCGGCATTGATGTGCAAGAAATTCAGCAGGGATTGGCAGATTCTAACCGCGTGTTGGTTTCATTGGATATGATTATGGGAACCGACCAGGAAGGCGATGACTCTCTTCACGAGCGGTTAAGCGATGAAAAACAAACAAATCCCGCCGATCTGGTGGAGGAAGAAAGTACTATTGCAGAAATGGCAAATGCCGTTCAGAATCTCTCAGAACGTGAACGATTGGTCTTATCTCTGTATTACAATGAGGAACTTACTTTTAAGGAAATTGGCAAAGTTATGGATATTACAGAGTCCAGAGTTTGCCAGTTACACGCCCGCGTAATTATCTCATTGAAAGCAATGTTGAAACATGAATAATATACCAAAAGTATCCATAGAAGATTCTTTGTATGTGCTGCAACTGGCGCGTGAAACTGCGCTTGCCCAGAACCGCCAGGCTCAGGCGAAGCGTATGTTGCCGGTGGTTGATGAAATGCAAGCGCTGGTTACCAACGCGCCCCGAACAACAACTACGCCGCCATCTACAGGTGTCATGGGGCAGTCTGACTTTCAAGCATTGTTGGGAGTTTCACAGGCACGAGTAAACCATACTTCAGCCTATGACTCAGCCGCAGCGGTAATGGACCGCAATCGACTGATTGGAGCCATGTCAGAAGCAAATATGTCTGATGTGGATATTGCCCGGCAGTTCAGTATTTCGCGTGAAGAAGTTCAGCTGGTGTTGAATGTGCAACAGAAAAATAAATCATTCAACCGGTCTGCATAAACGGTTTTCTAAATAATCGTTCAACTGGAACTATTCGGACAGTGGAGAGAAAATACGATGATTAAAGGTCTCTATTCAGCAGTTTCTGCCATGGTGATGAATGCCTCACGACAGCAGGTTCTCAGCCACAATATAGCAAACTTACAGACACCAGGCTTTAAGCAGATCCTGACCACTGCGCAGGATTTTATGCAGAATCAAGCAGTTTATACAACAGGTAAAAATGTTAATAAAACCATCGACTATGTTGGTTTGATGGGCCTGGGTTCGCAAATTAGCCAGGAATATATTGATTATACCCAGGGCGCTTTTCAGGACACTGGTAACCAACTTGATTTTGCCTTGCAGAATAATGCTTTTTTTACAGTAAAAACCCCCGATGGAAACCGCTACACTCGTGATGGGCGCTTCTTAAGAGATTCTGCCAACACACTTGTAAACGTGGAAGGTTTTCAAGTCCTTGATGATGCTGGTCAACCCATTACATTACCGGATGGTGATGTGTTTGTTGGGTCGGATGGAGCTATAACGGTCAATGGAAACGCAGTTGCCGCACTGGGTATCGGCGTTTTTACCGACCCTGAGACAGAATTACAGCATACTGAAGGTAACTTATTTACCGGGCCAACTGCCTCAACCAGTCAAGATATTCCGCAAGTGGTTCAGGGATTCCTTGAGGCCTCCAATGCAAACCCTTCCCAACTGATGACTCAACTGGTGGAAGTTGCCCGCTCGTATGAAGCTGCCCAAAAAATGGTCCAGAATCACGATGAACTGCTTGGAAAGACGATCGCTTCGCTTGGACGGCTTGGTTAGGAATTAGGATAAGGAGCCAGTATGACATCTTCACTTTTTCACACGCTCAGCATTTCCCGCCAGGATATTCTAAGCCGCCTGTCCGCCCTGGATGTAACCAGTAATAACCTCGCCAATGTCAATACTGCCGGTTTTAAGACAAACCGCTCAAACTTTCAAGAAATGTTTCAACAAAAAATCAAGGAAGGCACGCAGCTGCTTAATACTCAATTGATTACCACACAAGGCAGTTTACGTGATTCCACCAATCCGCTCGATTGGGCAATTCAAGGTGATGGATATTTTAGCGTGACTTTGCCGGACGGTACAATCGGCTATACGCGTGATGGACAGTTCGGTCTCGATGCAAACCTTCAACTGGTTACCGCCAAGGGCTATCCGTTGGTTTGGAGCGGAGCCATTGCCGAAGGAATGACGGACATTACCATCAGCCCGGAGGGTGTGATATCTGCCAGGGATGCAACTGGCGCAAACACACAGGTTGGTACTGTTCAACTAACCCGCTTTGCCAACCCGACAGGCATCAAGAGCTTTGGCGATAACATTTGGCTCGAATCTGTAGATTCTGGCGCGGCCCAGGTGGGCGACGCAGGCTCTGAAAATTTCGGGACGATCAATGGTTACAGGGTTGAGCAGTCCAATATGGAATTATCACAGGAATTGACTCAAATGATGACCCTGCAGCGTTCATTCAGTATGTCCATTAAAGCTTTTCAGCAGACGGATATGATGATCAATCAGGCAATAAACATACGCAAGGCATAATGTTTTTACAAAACATACCGATAATAATACTGTAAATCCATTTCCCTTGCTGGAGGAACCGTCCGATGAAAATTGAAAATAACGGCCTTTCACCACTCTCTACCAAACGCCCAGAAGCCGCCCCCCGGGTTGAGAAGAAAGAAGACCAGAAAGACATCCGGTCTGTGCACGGCGGACAAGACAAAGCAGAAATGTCTGAGAATGCCCGCTTATTATCCAAGGCCCGTGTTGCGCTCGGCAACGTGGAAGATCTAAACGCTGATCGTATGACTGTCCTAAAGCAGCAAATTGGCAGCGGCGATTACTCGGTTCAAGTTGGCGACCTCGCCAGGAAGTTAGTGGCGAAGTTCAGTCCCAAATAATCTGGATTTTAAGGATTTAAGTGATGGATGATCAAAAATTTACGGTAGATCGATTGGAACTTGAAGAGGTACTGGTTCGACAGTTCAGACTCTTACAGGAAATGTATACCCTTTCCAAGAAAGAGCGCGATACCTTGTTGAACGAGCCCAATCTTGTCTTGCAAATTGTCGAAGACAAAGAAGCCTTGCTCGACAAAATGAGCGTTATGGAAGACAACTGCCGGAAAATTGTGCAAGAAATTTCGCTTTCGCTTGAGCTGCACTCAAGCGATACATCCATTAAAGCGCTTTTACCGTATTTTAAACCGGAAGATGCCAGTCGTATACGAAATTTATCTGAAGGAATTTCGAGCCTCGCAAGTCAGGCTCGCGAGTTAAACCGCGCCAACCAGGCGCTTGCCCTGACCAAGCTGGATTGGCTTAAAGCAACCCAGGCTTTTTTAATCAGTATCTTTCAACCCGAAGCCGGTTATGGTTCCCCCAAAGGTAGAGCCAGACATCAGGATGCAACTGGTCTTGGTGTTGAGTTTCGAGTTTAGGAGTTAAGCCATGCCGACCCTTACATCTGGTATCAACATTGCGTTACAGGCCGTCCTCACACAGGCTCATGTTATGGAGATTACCGAACATAATATTGCCAACGCAAGTACGCCGGGCTACCGAAGGCAGGCAGCCAAGCTTTCTGCCACTGTTGCGTCTTTAAATAGCGGTCTGGATTATATTTCTGGTGCCGGTCAAAGAGGCACCGGCGTTACCATAGATCGCATCCAGCGCTTTAATCTTGAATTTTTTGACACCCGTTATCGTTCAGTTACTGCCGAGACAAAATATTGGGATGCACAAAGCAGCGTTCTCCACCAAACTGAAGCCACGCTGGCGGAAACTGGTGCCGATGGAATGCTGCCAAAGCTGGACCAGTTCTGGTCGAGCTGGCAAACCCTTTCCAATGACCCAACCAATATCACTCAGCGGCAAATTTTACTGGATGATGCCAGCTCACTGGCGAATGCTTTTAACCGCCGTTCAGCGCAAATTACCCAGCTGCGCAGCGATCAAAGCCTGGTGGTATCCAGTCAAGTCGATGAAGTCAATTCATTGGCAGACCAGGTGTCTAAATTGAATGGCCAGATATCACATGTTTTATCAGTAGGTGAGCAGCCAAATGACTTATTGGATAAGCGCGATCTGGTTTTAGACAGACTTTCTGAATTAACCGGCTCGGTTTCCTTTAATCAGAAAAATGGCGAAATGATGGTTTCTATTGGTGGACATGCATTAGTGGTAGGGCACGAAGCCTTTAAGCTGGAAACCCGTCCCAGCGCTACAGACGTCAGCATTGTAGATGTCTACTGGTCGTCTGATAACCAGAAGTTAATCCCGGCCGGCGGAGAAATAAAAGGCACGCTGGATGTCCGTGATAACGTTTTGAAGAGCCAACTGGATGGCCTGAATACGCTGGCATCGGGCTTAATTACGCAGGTGAATGGCATTCACACAACCGGTTATAGATTAAATGGTGCTCTTGGCACCAAATTCTTTGATGGAACCAATGCAAATGACATAGCCGTTTTCTCGACGCTCACCCCGGATGGCATAGCCGCTTCCGGTGATCCTGACCCTCTGGCGGTCGGAAACAATGCGAAAGCAATGGAAATTGTCGCTCTAAAAACATTCAAAGGCATGCCGAATACAACCACTCTAAATGAATATTACAACATGCAGATCAGTCAGCTGGGTGTTGCAACAAAGCGGGCTACTGATAATAATACCCAGTATGGGTTAGTCGCCAAAGCTTTGAGCGATCAGCGTGAATCGGTTTCAGGTGTTTCATTGGATGAAGAAGCTGCAAATATGGCCACAGCGCAAAAGGCTTATCAGGCTGCGGCTCGAGTACTGACAGCCTATGATGATCTGCTTGACACAGTGATTAATCGTATGGGTTTGGTTGGACGTTAGTTCAACAAGGAGTTGTTATGCGGATTACAAATAGGATGATGGTTGATAATGCCATCCAAAGAATGGCAGACACTCTGGAAAAGAAGAGCAAGCTGGAAGAAAAGCTCTCTACAATGAAGCAATTCCAGAATCCATCTGACGATCCTGCACGCGCCTCGGCCAGTTTGAGCTTGCGCTCCAATTTACGCACCCTGGAATCTTACATGGAAACAGCCAGCGGTACGAAAAATTGGATGAATGGCACCGATTATGCTTTTCAGCAATTAGAAGAGCTCTCTGTTCGCGCGAATTCCCTTGTTTTACGCGGTCTCAATGATTCGCTTTCGGGCAGCGAACGCGCCTCTGCTCTGGGCGTTGAAATGCAGGATATACTCAAACAGGCTGTCGAAATTGGCAACACCAACATAAATGGACAGTATATTTTTTCGGGATACCGGGTTGGTACCAAAACTTTTGAAATGACCGATAAACCTCCATTGTTGGATGCGGGTGGCAATCCAATCCCTTACAAGGACTTTAACGGCAATTCCTACAAACCCCAGACCATTACCTACATGGGAGATCAGGGCGGCATGCAGCGCAACCTGGGTCCAGATCAGGCTGTTACATTAAATGTGGTCGGCGACCAGGCTATCGGGAATTTCTTGCAAAATTTGAAACTCGCCAGCGACGCCTTGATGACAAACAACATCAGGAACTCTGCTGTTCCTGCCGATCCCAACAATGCACTTACTTTGCAAACAGCCCTTACTGGATTACAATCGTCTTTAAACATACTGGATCAACATCGCACATCAAATGGTGCGCGCATGCGTCAGGTGGAGTCAGCGTCCAATTTCCTGGAAACGGTAAACTACGAGACGAAAAGCTTGCTCTCTGAAAAAGAAGATACCAATCTGGCAGAGGGAATTGCTTTATTGACGAACCAGAAGACCACTTATGAGGCAGTTTTGCAAGTGAGTCAGCGTGCTATATCAGCACTCAGCCTTTTTGATTACTTGCGCTAATGTTTATCCAGGCACAAACTTCGCCCGACGCCCATGAAAAAACTGGTTAGTGGAGAGTGTTGCTATGCTTGTATTAACGCGCAAGGTGGACGAAAGTATTACCATTGGGGATTCAATAGTATTAACGGTGCTTGGTATTGAAGGTGAACGGGTGAAGATTGGGATTAATGCGCCGCGCGATATGCTAATTTTGCGGCAGGAAGTTTTTTTGGCTGTCCAAGAGCAATCCAAAATTCAAGAAAAACTGGCTAACGATGCTGAGCTAAATAAATTTGACCAGTTGCGCAAACTATTGGCATCTGAGACAGGCAAAGAACCCGATGAACCAGATAAAGATGAAAATGCCACTTGAGATGAATTACCTGCAAAAATAATATATTTCAATGCGCTTCTTTTATTTTTAAAAGAAGCGCATTTATTTTCTTTGCGCCCATAAAAAAAATAAAATTTACCCCATTTTTGGTTTCTCTTTACGGATGATTTACAGAATAAAAGGCAAGGGTGTGCTATCTTTTAGGGAGAAATTATCCAAAGCAATCTTTCTTTGAAAAGTGCAGAGTTGGCCCATGGAAATAACTTTTGACATTAGCGAAGACGAATTAGCCATTTTTTTAGCTGAAGTGGATGAGCATTTGCATGTGCTGGATGATATTCTGATTCGCCTGGAAAAAGGTGAGCCAGACCCAGAATTGGTGCAAACTGTATTCCGTTCTGCGCATACGATCAAAGGTATGTGCGGCATGATTGGTCATCGCCGCATGACAGATCTCACACACACCCTCGAAACCGCCCTGGATGGTGTTCGCAAGAACACGATTCAGATTTCTACAGATCTAATTAATCTCTGCCTTGAAGCCGTAGATCAACTGCGGATTTTGCGCGATGAGGTGGTCACCTCGCAAGTGAGCGATATTAATATTGACGATATCGTGCTTGCACTAAAAAATTTGGTAGATGGAAAAAGTAAAGTCACATCAAAGGCAAATGCTAAAGTATTAAATGCCGAACCGTTGTTCCCGATTACACCGGCCATCGTAGAGATTCAAAAACTGGATCCCAACGCCAGAACCGTACTAATATGCGCCAAAATTGACCCCGATAGCATTGCTCCGGCTGCAAGAGCCTTTCAATTAATGATGGCCCTGCAAGATATGGGCGATATTCAAACCATGCTGCCAACTCAGGAACAGATAGAGAGTTCGGCTGCAATAAGTGAATTTTCTGCAGTAATCGTTACAAGTCAGCCATTGGAAAAAATCTGCAAAGAACTGGGAAAGATCTCTGATGTCGATGAAGTATCGGTTGACGGCAAAATCATGTTGATAAATGGTGATGCGGTTTCTGACCAGGTTCAAAGGCCGGAAATTGTAAAATCGAAGCCTGAAAAACTTGATACGACCCTGTATGAAATTGACCAATCTGAAATTGAACGCTCCATCGCTGACTTCTTTGAAACAGAAAAACCCGAAATCGAAAGACCTGACCCGCTAAAATTTGAGCCTGTTGAGAAAATTGAACATGCTCCCGCGATTCCTGCCAAAGCTGTAACTCCACCAGCCAATACTCCATCAGTGAACGAACGTCGCAGCGCCAGCCCATTTGGCAGACGCACCAGTGATATGACGGTTCGCACGAATGTAGAGCGCCTCAACAGCCTTATGAATCTGGTGGGCGAACTGATTACAGACCGAAATCATTTGCACCAAATTCGTGGACGGTTAAGACTTGATAGCCGCAGAGATGATAGCTTCGAACAGCTCTCTGAGACGGTCACACACCTGGGCCGTATTACAGACCAGCTTCAAGAAGAAGTAATGCGTATTCGTATGCTTCCAATTGGAAGTGTCCTGACCAAATTCCCGCGCACGGTACGCGACCTATCGCAAAAGGTTGGTAAGCTCATTGATGTGGTCATTCATGGCGAGGAAACTGAAATGGACCGCTCCATGATTGAGGAGATCAATGACCCATTAATCCACCTTATCCGGAATTCTGTCGACCATGGTGTTGAAACTCCAGAAGAGCGATTAGCCGCCGGCAAACCGGAACGCGGCACGATTACATTAACTGCCCGCCATGAACAGGGTCGCATAATTATCACTGTTGAAGATGATGGCGGCGGTATTGACGGTGAAAAATTGCGTAAGAGCGCTGTTCAAAAGGGTTTAATGTCAGCCGATGAAGCTGCCGCATTAACCAAAGAACAATGCATAGATCTTATGTTTATGGCAGGCCTTTCCACCAGTAAAAATATCACTGATATCTCTGGCAGGGGTGTTGGGCTGGATATCGTCAATACCAATATTCAACGCATTAACGGCACCATACAGGTTGAAACAACTCTTGGACAGGGAACGTGTTTTCAAATTGTATTGCCGCTTACGCTCGCAATTGTCCCTTCTCTTCTGGTCAAAGTTAATCAAGCTACTTTTGCCATTCCCCTGGTGATGATCACAGAGACACTGCGCTTGGAACAGCGGGATGTAAAGTATGTTTACCGAAATCCGGTCACCTTATTGCGTGGCAATGTATTATCCCTGATTCAACTTTCCGATATTTTTAATCATACGCAAAATCAAGAGCAGCAGAAATATCTTTTTGCAGTGGTGGTTCAATCGGGGAAACAGCGGATTGGTCTGGTTGTAGACTCTCTGATCGGCGAAGAAGAAGTGGTTGTCAAGCCGCTTGGTGCGTTTATCGGTGATATTCCTGGGGTTTCCAGCGCTGCTATTTTGGGCGAGGGCCAGGTGGCTTTGATCGTTGATGTGTTTAGTTTATTTAAATTAGCCGGAATTTGACAAAAAGGCGGTAAAGATGCAAGGTATAGTTCCATTTGATAAGGAATTGTTTGGAATACTCCAGACGATTGCCAGCGAAGGGATTAAAAATGCTGCCGTAGGGTTTTCGGGTATGACTGGCCATAAGATCACGGTGAGTGATCCTGCCGCCAGGCTGGTGAAAGTTTTGTCGATACCTGAAATCGTTGGCGGGCCAGAAGATGATGCTGTGGGGATTTATTTGCGCTTTGAAGGCGATATGGTCGGCCAGATTATGATCATTATGCCTTATCAAAAAGCCATTTCATTGGTGGACCTGCTAATGGAATATCCCGAAGGAACAACCACGCAGCTTGGCACCATGGAAAGATCTGCACTTGGTGAGCTTGGGAATTTATGCGGTACCTTCTTCTTGAACTCCCTATCGAAAATGGTCGGTGCCGACGTTCGCCCAACTCCCCCGGCAGTGATGGTGGATATGGTTGGCGCTATTCTGGATGTTGTTGTTGCCACAACCGGCGGTGTTGGTGAACATGTTTTGCTGGTGCAGGCTAACTTCCTTGATGGTACTCGCTGTGTGGAAGCCAATTTCTGGGTTATCCCGGATATGAATACATTACAAGATTTGATAAAGAAGAATATTGGAATATGAAGGAACCGATTGGCGTAGGATTGGGTGAGAAAGCCGTCAGTAGAAGCCCGGAGGATGTTCTTGTAGCCTACGGGCTGGGCTCTTGCCTGGGGATTACGATGATAGACCCGATTACGAAGGTTGCCGGGCTGGTTCATGCTGTCCTACCCAAGGCATCTGATGGAACGGGTTTTCTCGAATCGAATCCGTATAAATATGTTGAAAGTGGAATTGAATCTTTGATTACCGACCTGGTTGGATTGGGTGCAACCAGATCCCGCTTAATTGTTCGGATCACGGGGGGCGCCAATATGCTGATATCGGCAGGCTTATCCCAATCCTTTAATATTGGTACTCGGAATATTGAAATAGCCCGGTCAACACTGACCCGGTTGAAAATGCCCATTACAGCAGCAGAAGTTGGCGGACATACCGGACGCACGGTCCGTGTGTATGTGGCTGAAAGTCGCGTGACCGTTCGGGTCATCGGTGAAAAAGAACACGATCTATAGAGCACCAGGAGGAGTTAACTTTATGCCCAAAATATTGGTTGTTGATGATGCTGAGTTCTTGAGAGTGCGTCTTACCAGAATGCTTAGTGCTGATGGCTATGATGTCTTTCAGGCTGAGAATGGCCTCAAGGCGGTTTCTACTTATAAAGAAATCCGGCCCGACCTGGTTTTGATGGATGTAACCATGCCAGAGATGGATGGACTGACGGCTTTAAAAGAAATTGTTGGGTTTGATCCTCGCGCGCGCGTAGTCATGCTGACTGCACTGGGCCAGGAATCAGTTGTGTTAGAAGCTGTCAAGTCAGGCGCAAGAGATTTCGTGGTTAAACCATTTGATCATGAGCGCGTTATGAAAGCGATTACCAAACTGCTCGCATAAAGAGGTTTATGGCCGACAACGTGCAATTCCAGTCTGACCAAAAACAACCGGGCCTGGTTCGGGTACTGGTGGTTGATGATTCAGCATTTATGCGCTTTGCCATTACCCAGCAGCTGAACGAAGACCCGGAACTGAGGGTTGTTGGTTCTGCCAATGACGGCAAAGAAGCGCTTAAGCTGATTCCTGTATTGCAGCCGGATGTCATCACGCTGGATGTGGAAATGCCGCATATGGATGGACTTTCCACCCTGCGCGAAATTATGAAAAAGTTTCCGCGCCCTGTGATTATGTTCAGCAGCCTGACCAAAGAAGGCGCGGCAGAGACAATTCAGGCCTTAATGTTGGGGGCAGTCGATTTTATTGCCAAGCCAGATAATCGCCTGGATATTCGCGCGGCGATGGCAGAAATGAGCGATAAAATAAAGATTGCTGCCAAAGCAAAGGTGAAATCTGTTCCGGCGGCATTTCTTACCCCGGCAACCTTGGCGCGCGCTGATGCTCCAGAGAAACCGGTTCGGGTTTATCGCAAAACAACTCCAGTGATTTTCATTGGCTCATCCACCGGCGGACCTGGTGCTTTAAATGAGCTGATCCCGGCGCTTCCAGCCAATTTACAATCGCCAGTTTTAATAGTTCAGCACATGCCCGCTGGTTTTACACGTACCCTTGCAGACCGGCTTAATACCATTTCTCCCCTTAAAGTGAAGGAAGCTGAGCCCGGCGATATGTTGATGGTTGGACAGGTCTTGGTTGCGCCAGGTGGTTTTCATCTCACATTCGATGAAAATGAACGGGTTGCTTTAAACCAAAAACCAGCAGTTCATGGGGTTCGTCCAGCAGTTGATGTGACTCTCAATTCGCTCATTCAGCATTTTGGTAAGAATGTGATTGCGGTAATTTTGACGGGCATGGGTAGTGATGGCACTCATGGTGCTTCTATTTTGCACAGCCTGGGCGGTTATGTGATTGCTGAACACGAAAGTACGTGCGTAGTGTGGGGAATGCCGCGCAGTGTAGCAGAAGCTGGCGCAGCCAATGCGGTTTTACCACGCCCACAAATTGCCAGGGCTATAGAGCGCCTTGTTCGAGATATGCCGTCAGAATAATTTTTTCAAGAGGATAGAGCAGCATGGATGCGGATGTTTATACTCAGGTAAAGGTTTCGATCAAGAACACGCTCAAAATCGATCTTAAAAATTATAAAGACGAGCAAATGATGCGCCGTCTGGACTCATGGTTGATTCGCAGTCATGTGAACACCTGGAAAGAATATTTTGCTTTAATTTCTACTGATACGCAAGAGTTCGATCGTTTTCGCAATTATCTAACTATAAATGTAACAGAATTTTTTCGTGATCCTAATCGCTGGGATACGCTGCGCCAGGAAGTCATACCTTACTTGATTAAGAATTCCTCCGAAAATCAGGCTGGCGCGGCGTTAAAACTTTGGAGTGCCGGTTGCTCGATCGGTACTGAAGCCTATACAATGGCGATTATGATGGCAGAATCTTTCCCAACACAAAGATATTCCATCCTCGCTACAGACCTTGACCGGGGTGCCTTGCTAAAAGCCAGGGCGCGCGGACCTTATTCTCCGGATGATATAAAGAACCTGTCTGTTGCGCAGAAGCAAAAATATATTACGCCAGCCGCGCCTTTTCATGTAAACGAAGGCTTGAAGAAAAATATACGTTTTGAAGAGCAAGATCTATTTGCAGATCGTTTTGAAACAGGGTTTGATCTTATAGTTTGTCGCAACGTTGTCATTTATTTCACAACAGAAGCCAAAGACATTTTATATGCCAAGTTTGTTTCGGCTCTACGGCCAGGCGGTGTGCTGTTTCTTGGCGGAACAGAGATTATCTCAGGCCCAATAAAATTCGGATTAAAGAATTTCGGAATTTCTTTTTATAAGAAAATCTGATAGGTAGATGATGACTTATTCCCTGGATCAGCTAATCAAAGAAGCCAGTAAACTACCACCTATTCCACGGGCGGCGCAGAAGGCGCTGGCTCTCATTCGTAACCCGGAGGCGAGTGCTGGCGGGTTGGCTCAAATTATTGGGACCGACCAGGTATTGGCGGCTCAACTTTTGCGTTGGGCAAATTCAGCTTATTTTGGAATGGAAAACAAGATTGCCACTGTGCAACAGGCAATTGTAGTTTTGGGTATGAACGAAGTTCAAGAATTAATCATGACTTATTCACTGTCCGATACCCTTAACAGGCCATTGCCCGGATACGAATTGCAACGCGGTGAATTGTGGCATCATGCCCTGGGCACTGCCATTGGCGCAAAGCTTATTTCAAAACAACGCCGGTTGAAGATCGATGAAGAAGCTTATTTTGCCGGTTTATTATGCGATATTGGCAAGCTGGTTTTTGAAAAACTTCTGCGCGAAACGGATATTAGCCAGATAGAATGGGGCCAGCATACCTTTTTGGAAATGGAGCGCGTAAATTTCGGGTTCGACCATGCCCTGTTGGGGGCCGAAATTGCCCGTCAC
>JBBRWF010000049.1:0-14104 GCA_038249405.1 Anaerolineales bacterium | reverse complement strand
CCACCACGCTGCCGGGGCAAAAGACCACCTCCTCGCCGCTTGGGCGCGATGTGGAATTGCAGGGCTATCCGCTGCACATGTCTGAAATGATCGCCAAGATGGATGGCGCGGGCTATGTGGTGCGACGCTCGCTGCACGACCCTGCCAACATCCGCAAGGCCAAGAAAGCCATCCGCACCGCATTTGAGACCCAACTGCGCGGACTGGGTTTCTCGATGGTTGAACTGCTCTCCACCTGTCCCACCAACTGGGGGATCACCCCGGTTGAATCGCTCAAATGGGTCGAAGAGCACATGGTGCCGGTTTACCCGCTGGTGGACTGCAAGGTCAGCTCGGCGGTCGGCGATATGCGTTTCTAAAACAGGCTGTCGGCGCGCTGAGACGCACTGACATGAAAACGGAGATATTATGCAAAAAGAAATCATAATTGCCGGTTTTGGCGGGCAGGGAGTCTTGTTTGCCGGGCAGGTGCTGGCCTACGCCGCCATGGACCTTGGCAAGGAAGTTACCTGGATCCCTTCGTATGGGCCCGAAATGCGCGGCGGTACTGCCAACTGCACGGTTGTGATTGGCGACGAGGAGATTGGCTCCCCCCTGGCGGAATTTCCCCCGGCTGGCATCGTGCTCAACCTGCCTTCGTATGACAAATACGAACCCATGATCCAGAAGGGCGGCGTGCTGGTGGTTAACTCATCCATGGTCGACCGCACCGCGCTGCGGAAAGACATCATCACCATTTACATCCCGGCTAACGAAATTGCAGAAGAAATCGGCGACCGCAAACTGACCAACATGGTCACTGTCGGTGCCCTGCTGGCCCTGCTGCCCGAAATCTCGCTGGATGCGCTCAAAGCTGCCCTCAAAGCCCACCTGCCCGAGCGCCATCACAAACTGCTGCCCAGCAACTACGCTGCCCTGCAGCGCGGCTACGAACTGGCTCGCGAACAGTGCGCGGTTTCCTTCCCCGGTGAATTTCGGCCGGTTTAAGAAGATTGATCCCTGATTTAGCCCTTTAATAAGCGGGTTGCCCGAAGTTTGGGGCAGGACTGTCTTATTCCTTAAATACCGATGCCAATTCTTGAGATTGAAATTGTCCTTCGCCCTGGCGAAACCATTCCAACTGCGCTGGCCGCTGAACTGGCTGACGCAGCCGGTAAGTTATTCGACTCGGCTCGCGGCGGGACGTGGGTCAAACTGGGCGCGCTCCCGGCAGAAAACTATGCCGAGAACGCGAGCCCGGCGGGGGTTTACCCGGTTTTTGTGACTATTCTCAAGGCGCACCTGCCTGAGGCAGATGCCATGCAGGTTGAAGTGACCCGCCTGACGCGGTTGATCGCGCGGTTGTGTGAGCGTCCGGTGGACAATGTGCATATTTTTTACCAGCCAGATGCGGTGGGGCGGGTGGCTTTTGGGGGCAAGCTGGTTAGCGAGTGACCTTTTTTGAGCTGTAAATAGGGCTGGTTTTTGCCATTTGGCAAAATCCAGCCCTTGTTTTAACGAACTTTTTACTACATTAATGGGGAAAAATTACGCTTCCCCAGCCATTTTTGTCAGCTTTTTAGCATTTTATAATCCTGTGCGGCGTAGAAACGACCGCTGGGGCAAAGTCTTGCAACAATGCGGGGAGCAGCGCGCCAGGCAGGACGGTTTCAACTTTGCTATCGGCGTTTGGGCGGCCGAGGTCTGTTTTCAACCAGCCCGGGTCGAGGTAATTTACCAGTACGTTGCTGGCGTGGAATTCTGCGGCCAGGTGGCGGGTGTATTTATCCATCGGGCAGGGGGCGGATTGCACCTGCTGGATCAAGGCCTCAACGCTTTTGAGACTGTCCAGCTCGCCGGACACAGCATGGGTTTTGAGACTGTATTCTTTTAGGAGTTGCAAGGTATTTGCGCAGCTGCTTTCTGAGCGCCGGTGGACGATCAGGTTGGATTTACGCTGCGCCAGCCCGAGGGCAATTTGCTGCCCGATGCCGCGGCTTGAGCCAGTGATAAGAGCCCATTTGTTTTCCAGCATTTTCACAGGTGGATTCCTTTTGATGGGTCAAAGTACGATTGGTTGAAGAATGTTTGTACAATGAAAAAGGATCGCATGTATAATTAATTTATGAGGACCCGCACCCAACGCCAGCCCGAGATCATCAATACACCGCTCTCGGAGACCGAACTGGAGCCGATGTACCGTGTCATTATTCATAACGATGATGTGACTCCGATGGATTTTGTGGTACACATCCTGGAGCGCATCTTTTTTGTCAGTGGGCAGCAGGCGGTTGAGATTATGTTTACCGCTCACAGCACCGGTGCGGCGTATGTGCAAAGCCTGCCGCGCAGTGAGGCCAAAACCCGGATTGGCAAGGCACACTTTGCAGCGGGGCTGGAAGGTTACCCCCTGCATTTCTCGCTTGAACAGGAATAAAAGTAACCGGGACAATTTGTGCCTGTGGGTAAACTATAATGAAAGCATGAGCGCTCTCAACGCATTAACTGAAATCAACCTGGATGACCTGGTGACCTCTTTTGGCTGGCAGAAGCAACCGGTGCTGGCGGGGTGGCTGCGCGCCGTTTTTCGCGCACCGGCGACTAAATTTGCGCGCCAGATGCTGGGTTTTGACGAGCAGGTGGCGCAAGTGGGTCTGCAGCAGGCCGGTCTGCGCTTGCTGCGAGATTTCGCCAGCGGGCTGCGCGTCTTTGGCGCGGAGAATATCCCGGCCAGCGGTTCGGCGCTGTTTCTCTCGAACCATCCGGGCATGGTGGATACGCTGGCGCTTTTCGGCGGGATTGCGCGGCCTGATCTGCGCATCATTGCGCTTAACCGGCCTTTTCTGCGTTCGCTGCCCAACGCCAGCGGTCATCTTTTTTTTGTGGGTGATGAACCGGCTGAACGTATGAGCGCGGTCAAACAGGCGGCCCTGCACCTGCGCCGCGCGGGTGGGGCGGTGTTGAGTTTTCCGGCAGGGCATATAGAACCGGATGCCGATGTTTACCCGGGTGCGCTGGAAGCGCTGGATGAGTGGACTGATTCGGCGGGGGTCTTTCTGCGTTTTGCGCCCGAGACGCGCATCGTGCCGGTGTTTGTGCGGGGTGTGCTGTGGGACAAAGCGGTGAAGCACCCGTTGACACGGCTGAAGAAAGACCGAGAAGAACGCGAACGACTGGGCGCGGCGCTGCAACTGCTGACGCACATCCTGTTCGAGGCACACCCGCTGCAGGTTAGCATCCAGGTTGCCGCGCCGCTCAGCCTGGCAGAAATTGGCTCCACGGATACGGCGGAGATTCAAAAGCACATTTTGGCGCGTATGCGCGGACTGGTGAGCAATGCGCCTGTGGGTGCGGGACGGTCTATCTTATGAGTTCCGGATGGAAAAAAACCTTGCTGCGAAGCGGGCTTTTTTTGCTGCTGGGCGCACTGCTGTACTGGGCGTTCAAAAATGCGCCGCTGGCTGATATTTGGAATACGATCCGGCGTTTGCAGGCCTGGCAGCTGGCGGTGCTGGCCGTGCTTAATGCGGTGATCTATACCCTGATCACGCTGCGCTGGTGGATCATTGTGCGCGCTGAAGCGCGGAGCGTACCGTTTGCAGCACTGCTGGCGGCGCGCCTGGCGGTTTTTGGAGTCAGTTACTTTACGCTGGGGCCGCAGGTGGGCGGCGAACCGCTGCAGGTGCTGGCGCTGCAACGCGGCCAGGGTTTGACGTACACGCGCGCAACTGCGAGCGTTTTGATGGACAAACTGCTCGAATTCCTGGTGAACTTCCTGCTGCTGGCTTTTGGGTTGGCGGCTGTGCTGCGGGCTGGTTTTGTGCTGGAAGGCGCGGCACAGGTAACCGGCAGCCTGTTTTTGATATTGGCGTTGGTGGTCTGGCCGCCGGTTCACATCCTGCTGATGACGCGCCGCATTTATCCGCTGAACAGGCTGGCGCGCGCCTTGCCTTTTGGCGGTTTTATTGCGTACAGGCGATTTTTACGGTTCTTGCGCGCTTCTGAATGGCTGGCCGGGAATTTCTGCCGCTGTCATTTGGGCGCATTGCTGGCCTCGCTGGCGGTTTCGCTTCTGGCGGGGGTGGGTATGCTGATGGAGTACGCGTTGATGCTTTCCTTTCTGGGGCTGAGCCTGCCGTTCTGGAGCATCGTGGTGGGTTGGACCTCTGGCTGGCTGTCTTTCCTGGTGCCGCTGCCGGGCGGACTGGGCGCGCTGGAAGCCAGCCAGGTGTTTGCGCTGGGCTTTTTTGGCGCGCCCGCGGCAATGGCGATCAGTTTGACGCTGCTGATGCGGGCGCGCGACCTATTGATTGCCGGGTTGGGGCTGCTGCTGGCCTTTCTCGGCGTGGATAAAGGGTAAAATAGCCTCATGTTAATTCGTAAACTTCTGTATTTTACCGAGCCGCAGCATGTTGAAGTGCGCGAGGAGCGTTTGTCGGCGCCCGGCAATGACCAGGTGCGGGTGCAGAGCATTTTATCGGCGATCAGCCCCGGTACAGAAATGCTGGTTTACCGGGGGCAGTTCCCCGATCTGCCGGTGGATGCCAATATCCAGTCGTTGGGCGGGAAGTTTGCCTATCCGCTGGCGTATGGTTACGCATGTGTGGGGCGTGTAGCCGAAATTGGCCGGGCTGTATCTGCTGAGTGGCAGGACAAGCTGGTATTTTCTTTTCAACCGCATTGTTCGCAATTTATCGCGAGCCCGGAGGCGCTGCTGCCGCTGCCGGATTTGTTTTCGGCTGAGACGGCCTGTTTTTTGCCTAACACTGAAACGGCGGTGAACCTGGTGCAGGATGCTGCGCCGATCCTGGGGGAGCGGGTTCTGGTGCTGGGGCAGGGCATTATTGGATTGTTGACGACTGCGCTGCTGGCTGAGTTTCCGCTTGAGAGTTTGGTGTGCGCCGATATGTACGCGCTGCGCCGGCAGGCGGCGATGAGCCTGGGAGCGCAGGCCGTGTTGGACCCGGCCTGCGCTGAATTTTCTGACCTGGCGCGCTCATTCTTGAAATCTGGCGCGGATGTGACGCTGGAACTTTCTGGTTCGCCTGCGGCGCTGAACAGCGCGATCGCGCTGACCGCTTTCAGTGGTCGGGTGGTGATTGGTTCATGGTATGGTCAGAAGCCGGCGGCGATCGATTTGGGCGGCAGTTTTCACCGTTCGCGCCTGCGCTTGATCTCGTCGCAGGTGAGCAGTATTGCCCCGGAACTTTCGGCGCGCTGGGACAAGGCGCGGCGCTTCGAGGTGGCCTGGCATGCGCTGAGACGTCTGTGCCCTGAGAAGTGGATCACGCACCGTTTTGCGCTGGATGATGCGCCGATGGCCTACCGCATTTTGGACGAAAAGCCGGGCGATGCGATCCAGATGATTTTTGAATATTAGAACGCTCGGGGCTAACGCATGGGGCGCAAATATCGCGAGGCCTGAGCTATGAACTGCGTCGGATAAATCTGACTTGCGGCGTTTATAGCCCCGGGGTTTTTTTCATATAGTGTGGCAGAGTGGATTTGTGTTCTGGTGGTGAGTAAATATTTTGATTTTGCAATGCGTGTAAGGCGTGAAGGTGGTAGGCTTGTGATGCGTCCGATGGGCGAAGAGATTGGGTCGTCATTTTGAACATCTGGAGAACTTATGTATACGCTTGCTGTCCGTAGAGATTTCATTGCCCGCCATGCTTTGACCGGCGGGGATTGGGGTGCGGAAAATAACCCCAATTCGCATCAGTATGTGCTCGAACTACATTTAAGAGGCAAGAGCCTGGACGAACATGGTTACCTGGTGGATATTGTGGAGGTGGAGAAGCACTTGAACGAGGTGGTGGGGTACTTCCGCGAGCAAATGCTCAACGATCTGCCGGAGTTTGCCGGTTTGAACCCATCGCTGGAACATTTTGCGCGCATTTTGGGTGAGGCGTTTCAGCAGCGCATCACGGCTGCCAATATCAAGCGGTTGAAGGTGCAGCTGTGGGAGAACGAGAGTGCCTGGGTTTCCTTCCGGATCAAACGTTAAGCGGACATGCCTGAAACTGCCTTAAACATTGGAGTGCTTATTTACGGCACGCTGGATACGCTGAGCGGCGGGTATCTGTATGACCGCAAGCTGGTGGAATATTTGCGGGCGCAGGGTGACCAGGTGCTGGTAATTTCGCTGCCGTGGCGTAATTACGTTGCTCACCTGGGTGATAACCTGCGCTTCCGCCTGCCTGCCGGGCTGGATGTGCTGATCGAGGATGAGCTGAATCACGCCTCGCTGCTGGCTGCCAACTGGGGGCGGCATCCTTACCCGGTGATCAGCCTGGTGCATCATCTGCGTTCCTCGGAACAACGGCCTGCCTGGCAGAATTCCTTTTATCGGCGGGTGGAGCAGCTTTATTTGCACTCGCTGGATGGGTTGATCTGCAATTCTCTGACGACGCGGCGTGTCGTGAGCGAATTGGGCGGCGAACGCCTGCCTGCGTTGGTGGCTTACCCGCCAAGCGACCGTTTTGGCGCGCCGCTTGTGGAAGAAATTGTCAGTGCGCGCGCTATGGAGAGCGGCCCGCTGCGGATTGTATTCCTGGGGAACTTGATCCCGCGCAAGGGGCTGCGCACGCTGCTGGAGGCGATGCAGCTTTCACAATCTGACTTGCGGCTGGATGTGATCGGTTCGCTGACGGCGGACTTTGCGTATGCGGGTGAAATGCGTCAGCTGGCAGCCAGCCTTGGGCTGGGGGCGAGTGTCTTTTTTCGAGGTGCGCTGGATAATGATGAACTGGCTGAAAAGCTGAAGAGCGCGCAGGTGCTGGTTGTGCCGTCTTCGTATGAAGGCTTTGGGATTGTGTACCTGGAGGGAATGGGTTTTGGGCTGCCCGCGATCGGCAGCACCAGCGGGGCGGCTTCTGAGATCATCAGCGAAGGGCAAACCGGGTACCTGGTGCAGCCGGGCAAAGCAACGGTGCTGGCGGCGCGGTTGCGCGCGCTGGCTGAAGACCGCGCCGCGCTGCTGCAAATGTCGCTGAACGCTTTGCAGCGCTACCAGCAGCAGCCGACCTGGGAAGAGACTGCCGCCAGCATCCGCCAGTTTTTGGTGGAGAGGGTTGAGGCGTGGGGCTGATTTGGAACGCTGATTTGGACCGCAGATTTTCGCTGATTTGGACCGCAGATTTTCGCTGATTTAGGGGATTGCGCTGATTTTAAGGGCGCGGATTTTGTAGAATTTTGGGGCGGTGGGTGTGGTGGAGTGGAGGCTGGGCAGGTCTGAGACCTGCCTCTACGGGTGGTTGGGGTTGCGGGAGGTTGGATGGATGCGGTGGATTACTCTACTGGATGGGAATTGGTTTCTGTTCGGCAGGCGGTGCTAAGGGATGCACACGCTGTGCGCGTGCTGCGCCTGGAAGGTTTGCTGTTAAACCCGGAGGCGTTTGGTTCGGACTATGAGCGGGAAGTGATCCAGCCGGTGACAAAATGGGAGGAGCGGTTGAGCCCACAGCCCAACAATGTGGTTTTTGTGGCTGAGAGTTCAACGGAACTGGTGGGCATGTGCGGGGTGTTCCGGAGTGAGTTGGTCAAGATTAAGCACAGCGCCAGCATCTACGGCGTGTATGTGCGTCCTGACTGGCGCGGGCGGGGGTTGGGTGTGCGCCTGATCGTGGCGAGTTTGGGCTGGGCGCGCCAGAATGGGCTGAAAATTGTCAAACTGGCTGTGGTTTCCAGCAACGCCGCTGCGATTCGCAGCTATCAAAAGGCGGGTTTCCGGGAATACGGGCTCGAACCAGCCGCGCTTTTCTATGCTGGGATGTATTAGGATGAAGTGCTGATGGCGTATGAGCTATGGGATGCAAGTGATGGAAATATAATTTTCGAATAGTATCTACATACGCGGGCCCAAGGGAACATAATTTCGTTAAAAGAATTCTTGAACGCTGGAAAAATGGTCAATTTATGGGATGACCCGGGTTTATGGGCTATATTATAAAGTATTGGTTTTTTCGCTGGTACAATTAATTGAGAACTCCTATCCTCTGCACAATATGAAAAATGCTATGCAAAAAACAATTTTGATTTTCTTGCTCTTTAGTTTGTTTCTTTCGGCTTGCGCGCCGCAAGCGGGTGCACCGTCCACGGCGCAGCCTGCCCTTACGTTGTTTGATTGCGTGCTGCCGGTACCCAGTGGGCAGCAGATCACGGCCAAATGTGCCACGCTGGATGTGCCCGAAGACCGGACCCTTCCGCAGGGACGCCGGATCCCGCTTAATATTGTCGTCATCCCGGCGGTCAAGCGCAAACCCGCGCCGGACCCGCTCTTTTTGTTGGCGGGCGGGCCAGGGCAGTCGGCGGTGGAGGCGTATCCTGCGCTGCTGCAGGCGCTGTACAGCATCCACGAAAACCGGGACCTGGTGCTGGTGGATCAGCGCGGCACGGGCAAGTCTAACCCGCTGCGCTGTCTTGACCCGGCGGATGAGTCGCTGAGTGAGGCCCAGGTGACCGAGCGCATGATTTCTTGCCCGGCGCGCCTGGATGCCGATGTGCGCTTTTATACAACCGAAATTGCCATGCAAGACCTGGACGATGTGCGCGCCGCGCTCGGCTACCAGAGCCTGAACCTGTACGGCGCTTCGTATGGTACGCGCGCCGCGCAGACTTACCTGCGGATGTTCCCGGCGCGGGTGCGCACGATCACGCTGGATGCGGTCGTCGATCCGAAGTTTGTGATGTTTGTGGATGCGGCGGGTGATGGGCAGAAGGCGCTGGAGTATTTCTTTACCCGCTGCGCGGCGGATGCGGCCTGCGGCAAAACTTTCCCGAGCTTGCGCGCGGAATTTGACGAACTGCTGCAGCGTCTGGACAAAGCGCCGGTGGAGATCACCATTCCGCACCCTGTGACCAACCAGCCGCTGACGGTGACCCTGACACGCCGCATGCTGACCAGCCTGGTGTTTAGCACGCTTTACTCGCCGGACATGGTGGCAACCCTGCCGTTGTCGATGCATGCGGCGGCCACGCAGGCCGATTACGCGCCGCTAATCTCGCAGGCCTACATGCTGGATGCGGGTTTGTATGAAGGCATGTTTTATGCCGTCACTTGCAGCGAAGATGCGCCGCAGATCTCGCCTGCCGAGGCTGAGCGGTTGAGCGCGGACAGCGTTTTTGGCAATCGCACGATCGAGTTCGCCAACATTTGCAAGAGCTGGCCCAAGGGTGCGGTTTCGCAGCAGTTCCGCGCGGGGCTGGTTTCGGATGTGCCGGCGCTGATCCTCTCTGGTCAGGCTGACCCGATCACCCCCACCTGGCATGCCGATACGCTCAAGGGTTCGTTCAGCAATGCGTTATTCCTGGAGTACAAGGGTATGGGGCACGGTAACCTGGGCAACCGCTGTACGGTGAAGATGTTTAAGACCTTTTTGGATACGGCCAGTGTTGAGGGCCTGGATACAGGCTGTGTGACGGATGTTCAGCCGCCGCCGTTTTTCGTTGATTTCAGCGGGCCGCGTCCTTAACGGGCGCTCTGCGAGGGTGTGTCATGATTGAAGTTCTATCTCTTTCAAAATCATTCGGCAAAGTAAAGGCCGTGCAAAATGTCAGTTTCAACGCGGCGGATGGGCAGATCACCGGGCTGCTGGGGCCGAACGGTGCGGGGAAAAGTACGACTCTGCGCATGTTGTACACCCTGCTCAAGCCGGACAGCGGCAGCGCGACTATCGACGGGCTGGAGATCAGCGGTCAGCCGCAGGAAGTGCTGCGCCGCATCGGTGTGCTGGCGGATGCGCGCGGGCTGTATTCGCGCCTGACCACCCGTGAAAATATCCGTTACTACGGGCGGCTGCATGACCTGGAAGGTGCGGCGCTGGAAGGCCAGATTGACCAGTTGATCAGCCTGCTGGACATGCAGTCGATCGCCGACCGGCGCACCGAGGGATTTTCTACTGGTGAAAAGCTGAAGGTTTCGATTGCGCGCGCACTGGTGCACAACCCGCCTAACGTGCTGCTGGACGAACCGACCAACGGGCTGGATGTGATGTCCACGCGCGCCATGCGCGCGTTCGTGCTGCGCCTGCGCGAAGAGGGCAAGTGCGTGTTGTTCACCAGTCACATAATGCAGGAAGTGGCTGCGCTGTGTGACCAGATCGTGATCATCTCGCAGGGGGTGGTGGCTGCCACCGGCAGCCCGGATGAACTGCGCGCGCAGACCGGCCAGGAAAACCTGGAGGATGCCTTTGTGGCTGCCATCGGTTCGGAAGAGGGGCTGGGATAATGAAGAAAGTTTGGGTGATTTTTCAAAAAGAACTGGTCGATAACTTGCGCGATACGCGCAGTTGGACGACCGGATTGTTCTGGGCCATGTTTGGGCCGTTGATCCTGGGCGCGATGATCATGCTGTTGGGCAATACCATGCGCGATAAGCTCGACCAGCCGCTGAGCCTGCCGGTGCTGGGCCGTGAAAACGCCCCCAACCTGGTGGCTTTCCTCTCGCAGCAGGATATCGAGCTGGTGGAGGCTCCGGCCAACCCGCGCGCGGCTGTGCTGGCGGGGGATGCCAACGTGGTGCTGATCATCCCGGCGGATTACCCGGACGATTTTTCGGGGGGCAAGACTGCCACCCTGCAGCTGGTCTTTGACAGCACGCGCCAGTCGGCCATGGCGGATGTTGCGCGCATTCAGAATGCGTTGAATGGGTATGACCGATATACCGGCATGCTGCGTCTGAGCTTACGCGGGGTCAGCCCGGATGTGATGCGCGTGGTGCGCATCGAGGAGATCGACACCGCCACGCCGCAAAGCCAGGCGTTGATCTTCCTTTCGATGCTGCCTTACTTCATTATATTTGCGATCTTCAACGGTGCCGCGCCGGTCATCACGGACGCTACCGCTGGAGAGCGCGAACGCGGCTCGCTGGAGCCGCTGCTGATCAATCCGCTGCCGCGCGGTTGGATTGCGATTGGCAAGATGCTCTCGGCCGCGCCTTTTGCCGGATTCAACCTGGTGCTGACGCTGATGGGTTTTGCGGCCATTTTTCAGTTTTTGCCGATTGAGGAAATGCTGGGTGTGCAGATTGGGCTGGATGGTCGGGCGCTGTTCTCGATCTTTCTGTTGTGCCTGCCGATCGTCTTTCTGGCTTGCGCGATCCAGACGCTGATCGCGTCTTATACGAGGACCACCAAGGAGGCTGGCACCTGGCTGCCCTTTGTGGGGCTGATCCCATCGATGCCGGGCCTGGCGCTGGCTTTTCTGCCGGTCAAGGCGGATCTGTGGACGATGCTGATCCCGACCTTCGGCCAGCAGATATTGATCAACCAGTTCCTGCGCTCTGAACCGATCAGCGCTTCAAACGTGCTGGTCTCATCCGCTGTGACGATCGTGTTCTCGCTGGTTATCACCTGGGTCGCGATCAAGTTGTATGAGACGGAGCGGATCGTGATGGGGCGGTGAGTAAATACTTTGAATTGTATTTACTTTGACAATGTCGCATTACTCACAAAGCGATTGTATGGGTCAACCACACAACCATCCCCCCGGCCCCCTTCCAAAGGAAGGGGGAGAAATCGGTTTTTTATGTGGAGTTTTGTGCCAAAGGCAGGCCGCCAAAGAGCGGCGAAACTCCACAGGCGCGGCAGGCTACGATTTGCTTGGCAAATCGATCCGATTTTTATTCGCTGGATTGGCAGGGTGCAGGCGCTGCGCCCCTACGGGGGGTTGGGATTGCGCTGATTTGGACCGCAGATTTTCGCTGATTTTGGGGATTGCGCTGATTTTTAAGACATTATGTGTAGAAGGTTGTGGTTATGGGAGGTGATAGTCATCTTGAAGATGACTGTCACCTGAGGTTGGGTGAGGTGGATTGGCAGGGTGCAGGCGCTGCGCCCCTACGGGGGGTTGGGATTGCGCTGATTTTTAAGACATTATGTGTAGAAGGTTGTGGTTATGGGAGATTTTGGTTGGTTTTAGGCGAGGGATGGGCGCTGCAGTTTGTGATTCCGGTGTATCATAGAATATAATCACCATATTGGATCAACTTTAGAAATATAAACCGGGAGAGAATATATGAAGAGTCTGCGTCGTTTTGTCATTGTGCTTTTTATGCTGGCCCTGACTGGCCTTGCCTGTAATTTGTCTGCACCGACCAGGGTTGAGCCCAGCGTGGAGGGGCTTGCGAGCGCGGAAGCAAGCCTGACACCAGCTGCTGCCACACCCGAAGCGGTCCCAACCGAAGCGGGCCCAACCGTCGCCCCAACTGCGCCTCTGCCATTAGCACCGACAGCGACAACGGCAAAGCTGCAGCTGGAGGTTGTTCAATCCCAAACCTGGACAGATCGTGATGAAAATACCAGGGTCAATTTTTTGCTGCGCAACCCGTATGATTTTCCGGTTGCGCCGCGGATCACAGGCCACACCAGCTTGCTGAACGGCGCGGGAGAGTTCATGCGCAGCGCGGATTTGTACTTTCTGGATGGTATCAGCGGCGGGATTGGATTCATCCTGCCGGGGGAAACGATCGCTGCAACTGCCTGTTTCACCTGCGAGAGGGCAGCGTTGAGCGAAGCGTGGGGTTCGGTCAAATTTGATACTGCGATTGCGGATGCCAGTGATAAATGGAAGTTCTCGAGGGATGTGGAAGCGGTGATCGGCAACGTTACTTTTAAAGGTGACAGACCGATCTTCCAGGTAACCGGGACCGTGACAAACAAAAGCGATGGGGCCCTGGGCCGCATCTCAGCGCGCATATTTGTGTATGATCAGGATGGTAATCTTGTGGGAGCGTCGGAGGTTTCATCCTGGGATGTGCCAAAGGGCGCCAGCGTTAATTTCAGGGGATACGGGATTGGAAAGAAGCCCGACGGTCCGCTCAGGATTGAGATTACCGTGCTGGGCGTGAATTACTAAGCGCGGCGCGATATTTATTTGTAAGGTATTTTTAGCCCGCTGCGCGCGATGCGGAGCGCTTGATGCCCGGCAAGGCAGGGCATGGGAAAAAGCGTGATGAACATTATCGAACACGGTAAAGGCAGCATGATTATCGGTGTTTTTGGATTGTATTGAATGCGAGGAGTAGAAAATGAACCAACCTCAAAGCAGCCATCCCGCTGAAATGTATCAACGCTATTTTGTCCCGGCTATGTTTTTGCCGTGGTCGAGGCTTCTGCTGCGCCAGGCCGCTCTGCAGCCCGGCGAACGTGTGCTGGATGTGGCCTGCGGGACCGGGATTGTGGCGCGGGAGGCCGCAGCGCTGGCTGGAGCGCAGGGGCAGATTGTGGCTTTGGATATGAACCCGGCGATGCTGGCTGTGGCACGCGCCCTTCCGGCTGTGACGGGTGCGGCTATCGATTGGCAGGAAGGCAACGCGACGGCGATGCCCTTCCCGGATGGCAGCTTTGAGGTTGTGCTATGCCAGCACGGCTTGCAGTTAATCCCTGACCGCGAGGGAGTCGCGCGGGAGATGCGCCGGGTACTGGCGCCCGGCGGGCGGGTGCTGGTGATGGTTTTACAGGCGCTGTCATTACACCCCGTTTTTGAGGCGCTCAACGAGGCGGTGGCGCGGCAGCTTGCCATGCCGGTGGCGGCTGTGGCGGCTCCGTTCAGTTTGTTTGATGCCGACGAGCTGCGCAACTTGTTTAGTGCGGCGGGCTTTGGCAGCGTGGAAGTAGTGCCGGTATCGACCACGGTCCACTTTCCTGAACCGGGTCGCTTTGTTCCGCTGGCTGTGACTAGTTCCGCGGCGGCGGTGCCGGCTTTTGCCAGGTTGGAAGCGGAGGCGCGAGCGACCCTTTTTGAGACCATCCGCCAGGAAGTGGCCGCGACCCTGCAAAAATACACCGACGGTGAGGTGGTGAGTTTCCCGATGTTTGCGCACATCGCTGTGGCGAGCGCGTGATGGAAAAAATACGTAGTTTTACATATGGTAAGGATGCGTTTGGGGAAGCATAATGAATGTAAGGATAAATTCTTTGCCCGGTAGAAAGCACATGCTGGAAATGTATTAGCTCGACTAAATAGCATATTATCCTTATAACACACGCTACTGAATTCCATCGAATATCTCCGGGTTTTCCCGGAGATAAGGACAGGATGTTATCAATTCAAGGAAAACAAATATGACCCACAAAAATATTCTTCTCATGCGCTTTCTGACTTTATGTATTGCACTTTTCATGGT